>JBNMJJ010000108.1:0-7279 GCA_050873745.1 Lachnospiraceae bacterium
TCTCCTGCTCTATCCCCTGAAGACTGTACTCCTTTTCTCCATCCAGTCCGCCCTTCGGTTTGAAAACAGGCAGGCCTGCCGATACATCTTCTTGGGTCACCACCTTATTGGTCTGCCCCACAGAGTCGAAGCCATTGCACATATTGATTACGGTGGGAGACAGACCGTCCTTTCTCACCAGGGAAATTTCTTTAGGCGCCTGAAAATAAAGATGATTTCCTTTTATTCCAACATCCCCTTTTGCCCAGAAAGTCAGTTTCCGATTGCTTCTTACCTCTATTCCAAAAAAATCATTAAGCAAAAGCTGCAAAGGCTCCTTCTGACCCAAATCCTGAATCAACAGCTTTTCTTCAGACAGATTCATGCGTTTATTGTCTTTCGTCGTAAACAAACGGTGGGCAGGCTTCATTTCCGGATTTCCTTTTCCGTTTTTATGTACTCCTTCTACCGCCTTCGCCCTGCTTCCATCAGCATTTTCCAGCTCAATAAAAACCGATTCTCCTGCTTCCGGCATACAGTATAAAAGGTTTCCACTAACGGGACGCCAGGGATACCAATAAGCCTTGTCCCGGTTCTGCTCCACATCCATATCAAACTGTACTCTGACCCATTCTCCCTTCCTTTCCAGTACCTTTGCCGGAAGCCTCATTCCCGTAAAATCCGGCTTGCGGCAGGTCTTAACCCGGAACGCCTCTTTTTCGGCTATGGTATAGTAAAACCACAAAAGTCCCTTCTCCAGACAGCAGCTTTTTTCCAGGATGACATATTCCCGTTCCCTCCATATCACCTTTTCACCAGGGTTCCAATTTTCTTTCCCCCTTAATTGCCGGTAGATTATTCTCTCCTTCTGCCATATCTTTTCTTCCACCATGTCATCCGCATTGCGGCAAATCCCTTTTTGCACAAGTCCTATTTCCAGACGAGCCTGACAAGCCTGGCTTGTCGTGCCTGCCTCTTTTGTATAAGCCCGTGCCACAAGAGACTCTCCCAAATCACCGGCTATTCGCTTCATCCATTCCCAGTCTGTTTCTTCTAATTGGTAGACCGGCGCCTTCAGGTATTGTTCCCTGGCATAAAAGCCTAGCCTGGCTCCTGGTGTGTCTTCCAGCGCTTTTCTCAGAACCCCTTCGTAAGTCATACTTACGTCCTGAAAGCTCCTGCTTTTCTTTTCCAAATCCAGCTTTATGGTAGATGACACCACATGAAGTTCCAGTGCAAATCCCTGCCCCTCATGGCTAATCTTAATTTCTTCAATCAGGCCGTCAAAGAGCAGCTCCTGCTCCGCATACAATTCCAATACCGAATCCTCCAAACTGGAAAAAATCGCCTCCCTACCGTATTCTTCCACTATGCTTCCCTGTAAAATGAGCTTTCCGTGCTCTCCCCTTGGTATGGTCAAAGAAAGCATGGTCACACTTTCTATGGGAAGCTTCGATTCCACTCTCACTTGCCCCTGCGTATACATCCGTTTTCCCTCCTCTAATAAACTGTAACAGTTAAATTATCCCCTTTTTTTATACCATAAATTTTCCTTCTCCTTACTTACCTGTCAAAAATACGCTATTACCTGTCAAATTTCCCCTCTTTCACCTTATCCAAACCGGATAATAACAAAAAAAGAGTATTGCTTATAGTTTGAACTAACTATTTTGCAATACTCTCATCCTGTGCTACTAACTATTCGATGCCTGTATGGTCGTCTCGATAAAAACTGTTTTCAATCTGCGTTTACAAATAATGCCGTATAGGCTTTAACACCGGACGCAATAAATGATAGGTGGCCTTTCTTTTTCTGGAAATACTGGCTTTCTGATAACGCTCACCCTGCTTCTGGGTTCCGTCGGGCATAATGTGATTGCTGACCTCCATATCCTTTGCCACTACCTCCCTAAGCTGCCGGTTCAGCTCCCTGCTTTTGATAACCAGCATCAGCTCCGTATCATGGTAAGTGCTTCGCATGTCAAAATTGAAGGACCCTACTATGCTGATGTCATTATCCACCAGTACGGTTTTGCGGTGTACCGACTGGCCTCCATGGTACTCATATACCTCCATGCCCATCTTCAAAATCCTGGGCCTTTCATTCAAATAATCCACACAGCCTGCCAGATTTGCTCCGTTTTCCACACCATTGGTCATCATCTGCACCTGTTTTCCACTGCTGCAAAGATAGGACAGCTCTTCATACATCCGCTCATCGCAGATAAAATAAGGTGTATTAATGAAAATCCTCTGCCCCTTATTCATGACCCCGCTGAGTTCATCCCAAAGCTTGGGCTCCTTGTGCCGGGCTTCTACAGGATTGGAAAGAAGCTGCATACTTTCTACTTCCATGGTTTCTTTTCCCCAGTCAATCTTCCAGAATGCCTCCGGATACTGCTTCTGGAGGAGCTGATAATGCTGCCGCAGCTTTTCTTCCCCGCTTCTTTGCACCTCTTCTTTCATCATCCGGGCAAAAATTCCATTGGTAGGCAAAGACCATATCCGTTCAAAATACTCCCTCAACTGGCAAAGAGAAGTGTTTTCTTTTTCCCGTTCATAGACCAGGACATCCCGGTCTACATTGTACTTATCCCGGAAATTTCCCAAAAACAGGTCGTTGCTGTTTCTTCCTCCCAGAATATACAGATAGTCGTCCGCAATCAGGTACTTATCGTGCATTCGATAGCTGGCTGTTTTCCGGTTTTTCATGGTAAAAGGATTGTAAAATCTCGCTTCCACATTTTCCGCATTGGCCAGCACCATAAAGCAGTCATTCTTCTTCTGATGCAGCCTTCCGCTTATTCCATCAATAAGTACCCGAATCTTCACTCCCCTTTCGGCTGCGTGCAGCAATGCTGCCATCAAAGCCCTTCCGCTAAGGTCGTCTTCCGTGTCAAAAGTAACAAAAACCAGCTCCTTCCTGGCCGCTTCAATCACCCTCAGCCGCCAGATTAAGGCATCCAGATTGTTGTCGATACACAAAAGCTTTTCTTTTAACATTTCCCCCTCGGATTTACTCATCGCTTTCACGTTAGCACCCCCGTCTCTGCTTTTTTATACATACTATTGTTCTTTTGCTTTTATTATAGCACTAAAAAAGGAAAAATGAGCGTTTTTAGAGAAAAATTATAATATTGGAAAAATTTTTACATATCTATCTCACATATCTTTTTTTTCATTATATGTAAAAGTATCAATATAACTATGCTACACCAAACACTTTGCTGTACAACGCTGCTTACTTCAATCTTTACGTCCGCAGCCAATGCAAAGTATCCAGGAACACACATGCGAATACCAGAAATTCTTGCTGTCAGTGACATTACAGCATACAGTGCGGTTCCTGCAATTGTGGCTGCTACTGCACCATATTTTATTGATACATACATTGCAGCATAGACTGAAATAATAATATATATACAGCCAAACAGACAGGTAATTAACAAATTAATATTTTCCCTATCCAGTACCACCCATTCCGGAGTGATATATGCCGTCTGCCGTACCAGAAAAACATAGCTGACCACTGATAAAAGAATATTTGTTACAAAATAAAATAAAACCAAAAACAAAGCTGCCAAAGTTTTTGCCATGACCAGCCTCTTACGGTCGGCCACCCTGGTAATCTCCAATAATATCTGCCCATCCGCTTTTTCACCGCCGAGTATGCTTGAGCCGATATACATAAAGAAAATCAGCGGCAAACCGATTAAAAACAAAAGCTGCCAGATAGCTCCAATATATTGGATAAGATCAAAGGTTCCCGTGAAAGCTACCCAGCTCCAGTTTAATAAGATACCCAACCCATACAACAGTGAAATCCCATTAAAAATAAGGACGATTAAAAAACAATTCCTTTTACGCATTTTATATAATTCTACCTGAATTAATTCTTTCATTCCCCTTCTCCCTTGAATAATACATCTAATGTCATTTTCTGCAATTCAATATCTCTTATTGTGACTTTATTCTCTACCAGATATTTTATAACAAAATTAAAATCCTTCTGATTAAACCAAAAGCTTAACATCTGATTTTCCAGTTTACTATCCCTGTCTGACAAAAGTTCTTTTATTTCTTCTGGAATTGTTTCATTAGTATAAATCAGAATTTTTTTTCGGTCATCATTTTTATAATTGGTAAGCTGCCTGTCTGAGATAAATAAATATCTCTCACAGATACCTTCTATTTCCGATAGCTGATGAGACGAAATAAGAATCGCCATCTTTCGCTCTTCGCTTACTTTGAGAATAAACTCCCGTATTGTTTGAATGCCTACCGGGTCCAAACCAACAAAAGGCTCATCTAAAATAAGCAGCTTAGTATCCCCCAGTAAAGCCAGGGCAAGACCCAGGCGCTGTTTCATCCCGAAAGAATACTGCTTGACTTTCTTTTTATCATTTTTTAAATCTACAAGATTCAGAATATTTTCTATTACTCTTTTTTCTTCCGCTTTGCCATAATGTTTTCCTTTGTACCATTCCTGTATTTTAATATTTTCGTATGCACTCAGGTTCTCAAATAGCCTGCAATCCAACAAGTAACCTATTTCATCCATTTTGGCCTTATCCGTATAATACTCTGTATCACCTTTAAAAATAATTGCTCCGGAATCAATTTTTATAAGCCCTAAAATACATTTCATTAATGTTGTTTTTCCCATTCCATTTCTGCCCACCAGACCGACAATCTCTCCCGGCTTTATTTTGAAAGAAACATCTTTCAGTACGGTATGTTCACCAAACTTTTTGTTAATATTTTTTACCTCTAATAAATAATTCATTTTCTACTCCTGTCCCACTGCATATAATTTATAAAAGTAACCTTTTTCGTTCATTAATTCACTCCATGAGCCGGTTTCAACAATCCTTAATATAACTTCCGGTACTTCCGTTAAACGCTGATACTGTTCTAAACCTTCATCATCGACTCCGACCACTGCTCCGTTTTCCGTATTAATAATCATATGGATTCCCATAATATCACATACAATATTATTTTCGTTCAAAAACATTTCCACTTCTCCTCTCCCGTAAAACATTAAACAAAACACTAAATCCTATGCTTAATACAAAAATCATAATAAAAATGAAAACATAAGAAGAAACCCCACTACTAATGCCAATATTCGATACTGATAAATTCGAGGAATCCATCATCGTTTTTGAGTTTTCTATGATATTTTCAATATAGCTTTGATTCTGTCCTGCCGATATATAAGCAAGAACCACTACTACCACTCCCGATATACCTGCCATAAGCCCCTGTTGCTTCACTTCCCGAAAATGAGTTTCTGCAATCAAACTGGCTATTATTAAAGAAATCAACACGCATGGGAGCAAAATTACCATGCCAAGGAAATGCAGAATATTAAACGTCTGTATATAATACATGACATATAGAAAATCTACTGCCAATAAAATCATCGAAACAATTAATGCCGCCCTACTAATTCTCTTCATTTCAACCCTCCTACAAAATCAACACTATCAAATTATAAACCGTATGTAATACTATGGTATATGCGATAGAATTTGTTTTCACTGCAATGTATCCTAAAACTATACCCATAGGAAAACGTATCAGCAAATTTACTATCAGTTCTTCATTCATATGCAAAATGAAAGAGAACATAAAAGCACTTGCAGCAACGGAAATCCAGGTTTTATATCTTGTATTTAAAAATCCCAAGATAAGCTTCCGATATGTGAATTCTTCTCCCAGACTGACTACTGTGTAATGGAATATAATCATACACATCAAGGAAACTGATGCAAATTCCTTCCGACACACTATACTATATAAAACTGCAAATCCAGCCAGGCACAACATTGCTTTCCCTTTTTTATCTATTTCTTTAATGAACCTATTCCCTTCAGGAATCAATACTCTCTGGCACATCTTCGGAAATAGATAGAGCGATATAACCGTTGGCAGCGTCAGCCCTACTAACATACTTCCTTCCATCGTTCTGATAGGAAGCAAACTAAAGCATATCATCAGGAAGAGAAGCATAAATGCGGAAAGCATTGAAATTGCAACTGCTATCAGCAGTGCATATTTTCTTTTCCATGAGTCATTCATTTGTTTTAAGTTCCTCTCTTAAGATGTTTATAATATATCTGAAAATATGCTTCTGTGCCTGCAGTTGTAGTATTTGGCATAAAAGAATGTAGTATTTGGCAAAAAAATAGCTTCCGAATAATTTCGAAAGCTTAAAACCAACTATTTTCAATTGGAAGTATAATCAGTGCAGTATACTGCCCTCCCTCATAATTAAAATCATAATATCCCTTCAGTCGTTCAACTCGTTCCTTGATGCTGCTGATTCCTATACCATATCTTTCTTTTCCCTTTTCTGACCTGATTAGCGCATGAGAAAAGTCCGTCAACAACTGGTTCGATGTATTCTGAAGATTAAATATCAATTTACCATTACTGTACTGTAGAACAATATCAATTTTTTTCTCCTTATCCTTATCCAGACGGAGTACGGCTTCAATCGCATTGTCCAGCAGATTGCCCAGGATAGCGCTGACATCCAGAATATTGTTATCCTTAATCTTCAGATTACTGGGAATTTGAAGGTTGAGATGATAAATGATACCATTTTCTTTTATTTTCTGTATCTTAACATTTAATATGGAATCTACCGCCACACATCCGGTAAACTCATCGTGGCAAAGAGCCTTTGTCTCCAGCAATGTATTTAGCTGTTCCCTGGCTGTTTGAACATCGTTTTTCAGGATGCAGGAATCAACCGTAAGCAGGATATTTTTCAAATCATGCCTCAGTCTTGTAAGTTCCTGCTGGGTTTTAATCCGCTCCTGATAATAATGATTTTGCTCCTCAATCATGGAAAACCTATGAATTTCATAATTTTTTTTTGCAATCCTGTCATATATTACAATATAGCTCAAATTGATAAAAATAAGGCAAATACAGCTTATTATTTTCTGCAGATAAGGCATATCTGCCAAAATATAAAGTATAATGATTGACGATAACGGAATAACAGACAGCAGCAAATATTCTCTGCCTGTCAAGCCTTCACAGTTTTCTTCCCGAAAATACATCAGGACCTTTATCACTGCAATAATGAAAAGAAAAAACAGTGTATTAATCAGAAAATAAGCAACAATCCAATTTAAATATTCTGTCTGTATATCCATTCCCCTCTCACCATTAAGCGTAGTAAAGGTAAGTTCACATAAAGTCAGGCTGAATGTAAAGGACAAAACGTGATAAACTTTCTTTTCAATCGAACCAAATAAAGCCGCTTCTGCCAGTATAAAGA
>JBNMJJ010000109.1:0-7276 GCA_050873745.1 Lachnospiraceae bacterium
AAAGGGGGCCTCCACCTATACCACGGAAAGGTAGAGGGAAGGGGGGAGGAATGCACCATAAGGGCTACGGCGCAGCTGCATCTGTTTAACCGGGAGGGGAGGGACATGCTGGTAAGCCTGGCGGAGGATACCCGTCTGCTGGGCTATGAGTGGGAAGACTACAGCGGTTCAGGCTACCGTTTCCGGGATGACCCCCTGGAGGAGGAGAGCTATGACTGGGCAGGTCTGGGAGTACGGGTGCTGGGGGGCCTGGTCATTGTAGGTGGGGTGGTTATTGTGTCCGGAGCAGTGGCGGCCATAGTGGCAGGAGCAGGGGTACAGGTCAGCGTCACCGGGGTGATGGGAGCGGCAGCGATTGGGGGCATAGTCAAGCTGGGAGAGCTGGCGGTAACGGACATCATCAGCGGACGTCTTAGCAGCATGAATGAGTATCTGAGGGCAGCCCTGGCAGGAAGCGTCATCGGAGCGATGACGGGAGCAGCGGGGCAGATACCGACGAAGGGAATGGGAATCATCGGAAGAAGCGCCCTGGAGTTTAGCCTGGAAGCAGGAGAGAGCATCCTGGAGCAGGCGATGTTAGAAGGAGAGGTAGACTATGGGGAGGCGGTAAGCTATGGTATACTTAGCCTGATACTGGGAGAGGTAGTGGGTGAAGTAACAGGAAGGAGGGGAGTAGCGGAAGTAGAGAGGGGAGGTGGTACTTCAAATGGCAAAACGTATTCACCAAAAAATGTTGGGAGAACATATAAAGGTCATGGTGAGGTAATTGACAATATTCCAATTAACAAACTAAGTGGAATTTACAGTGGTAATTCCTCAGCTCCATATCATTATATTAATCGTGTTACAGGAAGAAATGTAAGTACGACTGATATTTATAATACAATAAAAAGCCCAACAGTAGTATTGTCGCAATGGAAAGGACAAAGATTTTTATATGTAGGTGATAACGCAGCAGTAGTTTTGAATAATAAGGGAGAATTAGTCACTGTATGGTCTAGAAATGATTTTGGAACAACGCTGGAACAAATTCTTAAGGAGGCGCAGTAATTATGGAGTTTAATGGATTCTGCAAACTGTTAGATAAGAAGATACATGAGGGAATCTGTATAGAAATTATATCTGAATTATATGGAGGGAAAAAAGAAGAAGAGATAAGAATAATAAAGAAACTGAAGAAAATGACCAATGAATCAATAGAAAAAATTTGCATTTCATGCCCTAATTATCCAGAATAAGTATTTTGGAGATTTGCTCGGCCTTGCTGAGCGATATTCCCTAGAGGTTATGCAGCTCTGTGGCGTAACCTCTTTAGAGAGTACACTTTTTGGCTCTATGATTTCCTTCGGATTTGTGGAAAAACATCTCCGTTTCACATCGGGCCAACGAGCCGATATACCCGACTTATAGTACATCTTTCCGAGTTCGGCAGGAAGATTCTCCCACAGGGGTGGCCATGGCGCATACAGGGGTGAGTGAATAGCGACTTGCGACCGGATAGAAACAATCTCACAGGAAAATTTGTTTGTTTACCTAGAAATGTCACTATGATTTGGCCTGTAAGGGTTTGCATCCAGTATAACAAATTTGCATCTCTGCCATCTAGAAGAGTTCCTTTTTTGTTGGTGATTCTTCTATTTACCATCTTTCTTCACTGACTGTTAAAATACCATTTCGAGACACAAAAGAAGAGTATCCACTGGCCTGGTACATTTACAGTAATTCCACCATGACGTATCCCCAGCGGGTGGAGGCACATCCAGAACGAAGGGATGTCGGGGCTGTCCCTTCTAGGGTATTTTCCCGGGGGAGAGGAAAAGGGAGCCACGGTCGTCAACTGCATCCGCCAGGAAGGAGAGGCAGAGGGAAAGGCCTATCCGGAGAGGAGCCTTACGGTAGGGGAAAAGGCCTTAAAGCTGCATCTAGGCTGTTTAGGGGTGGAAAGCTTTACGGGAAGGGGGGAGAAGAGCGTCATAAGGGCTACGGCCCAGCTGCATCTGTCTAACCGGGAGGGAAGGGACATGCTGGTAAGCCTGGCAGAGGATACCCGTCTGCTGAGCTATGAGTGGAAAGACTACAGCGGTTCAGGTTACCGGTTCAGGGATGACCCCCTGGAGGAAGAACTATGACTGGGCAGGGCTGGGTGTACTGGTACTGGGGGGCCTGGTCATTGTAGGCGGGGTGGTTCTACTGGCTGGAGCAGCGGCGGCCATGGTGGCAGGAGCAGGTGATGTTAGAAGGAGCGGTAGACTATGGGGAGGCGGTAAGCTATGGTATACTTAACCTGATACTGGGAGCGGTAGTGGGTGAAGTGATAGGAAGGAGGGGAGTAGCGGAAGTAGAGAGGGAAAGTGGGGCTGGAATATGGGATATTACAGAAGGTGGAGGTGTAATTAATGGAAGAGAGTATTCTCAACATACATTGGAGAGAATGGCTCCAGATATACCACAGGTCTGAGCTGAATTAAGTAGAAGAGCTGAAAAAGCGGTTGAATAGTTAGGAGATAAAACAGAAATTCAAAAATATTATGAGTTTTGTGAAAAATATGTAGACCCTGGAAATATCCCGCCTATTGTTATTAAAGATGTAATTTCTTCAACGAAACCTGTTGCTGGAAAGACTACAGGTACATTTATTCATGAGACCACAGACGTTAGGGTCATTGTTAATGCTAATGGAAAAGTAGTGACTGTTATACCGAAGTAAGAAAGGGAGATAAAATGTTTATAAAATTTGATGAATCAAAGCTATTTGAATTTTTTGAAAGAGAACCAACAATCATAGGAGAATATGAAGAAGGAAATTGGCTGTATTCTTATGGTCAAAATGGCTTTGAAATCGTTTTACTAATTTCAACTTATGAAATGTATGTTAAAATATCTATTACCTATAATGATAATATTATATATAGTCAAAAATATGACAATGTTGTAGAAATTAGAGAAACTGATTCTGATAATTTGAGAATTCTGTTAGATAAAGAAAATACAATTATTATAAAAAAAGAACCTCAGATTGGTGTTATTGTTGAGTAAACTATAGAGATTTCATTATGAAAGGTCAGTAGATGTAAAAATCACTTAGAGAGGATTATGGGGAACGATTTAGAGAAGATGATTCCATTATCGAAATAGCCAATGCTAAGTTTTGTATTGCAAGTGATGGGAAAGTTGAACAAAGTGAAGTGAGCAGAGAGTTCAAAGGAAAATATAAAGACGTTATAGGTTTGAGATTGACATTAAAATAAATTAAAAGATGAAAAAATGCTAATAGGAAATTAGGTAAATGTATATGATACTTATGAAATAGAGGTAGATAAGGGGGGCTTGGAATTATAAGATATAGATGACCATGATGAATTAAAGGTATAAATTGGTTATATTTAGAAAAATGTCCCCGTTTCACATCAAGCCAACGAGCCGATATACCCAGACTTATGGTACATCTTTCCGAGTTCGATAGGAAAACTGCCACAGGAGTGGTTATGGCATATCACAGGGACAAGAGAATGGCGATGGGCGACCGGATAGAAACAACTCATAGGGAATCTGTTTGCCCAGAAATCTCGCTATGATTTGGCCTGTAAGGGTTGGCCTCCAGGTTGAATTGTTTTTCAACATTTATTCAAATGTGAAGTTTGAGAATATAGTATTTTCTACTAATGATTCCAAAATGACCATGTTACAGCAGCATTCACAAGGTGGAATAAGGAGGAGAAGTATTCTCTGTATCACTAAAATATAAAACACAGTATCAGCGGCATTGCAAAGACCTAAGAGAGTCATGAAATACCGCTGATTTTTTGTTGTTATTATAAAAATGTTGGCTGCAGTAGAAAAAATCAGTATTTATATTTTGCAGGCACGTTACCCGTTCACCATACTATATCTATCAGTAAAAATTGATGAAAAATAGATAATTATAAAACGTAAACATGGTCTTTTGCTGGTGAAAAATTCGATTTTCGCCACAAACGTATACTAATTTCGCCATTTTTGTGCACAAACTTTAAAATATGTTATCCTAATAACAAAACTAGGAAGGGGATATTACTAATGACAAAGAATAAAGAATTTATGAAAAAATTGGTTGAAAGAATTGCGGTTAAGGTTGCAGTAGCCGAGGCAAATACGGCATGCCCATATATTACCTATCAGCCGGAAGTGCCTCAGGCAGTAAAAAACTTACGAAAGTTCTAGCATAAGGAGAAGTTCTGGAGCTTGCGGTCCAGGGAATGTCTAAAATAGGCATTTTCCCACTGATTTGGAGGATGGCATGGAAGATATATTGGCAGGGTTATCGGAAGAAGAAAAAACAGAAATTATAAGATTTGGAATAGCAAGAGTAAAAGTTCTGTTACTGAGCGCTGTCGTAGTGCTCCTTTTGGGAAAGGTATTTAATGTATTTGGTGAAAGCATAACATTTCTGTTATCCATATATTTTTTGCGGATATATGCAGGTGGGTATCATGCAAAAACACAAGGAAGATGCCTTGTTCTTTCATTGATAATCGTATCTATTGGATTAGGAAGCATAAAATATCTTTCAGATTGGAATAATGGCATCCTTTTTTTCTATATCCTGGTGGCAGGAACCATCATTTGGAAGTTTGCGCCGGTAGAAAATCAGAATAAGCTGCTGGATGAAATGGAAAAAAAGGAATACGCAAAAAAAACAAAGATAGTTTTAGCCTGTCAGTTCTGTATCATTGTAACGGCCTATTGTTTTCATAATACCGAAATTTTTACGGGAATAGTGATAGCAATGGTTACTGTGGCCTTGGGAATGATTAGTGGAAAAGTACAGAATGTATATATCGAAAAAAAGAAAAATAACCAAAACATAACATAAAGATAAATTAACGAAATGAGGAAAAAACAATGGAGATAATCAACCAAACGAACCGAACGATGCTCTTAGATATGATTAATCCGGATAAGATGGATTTACTGACATTGGTGGGTGATGTCAAAGGAGTAGACAGTCTTAGCGATGATAAGATGCGGGAAATTAATCAATATCTGGAGTGTGCCAGCTATGAGGAAATGGAACGGAAGTTTGAACCTACTGTCTGGTCCTTTTATGATGCCAATTCACAGTCTGTAAAGTATACTCTGGAAAGGCCGGAAAATATTCCGGAGAGTATGCTGACACCTATCTACCTGAATGACTATGACAGCTTCTTTAAAACCATTCTGACGGTGATGGATTCCAGGAAGGCACAAGGCTTACTCAATGTGGAATTCCATTTCGAACAGCTTTTGGAGATGATTTCACCTAAGAAGGTGATGGAGGACATCAAGCAGGTTCGTAAGGAAATCCAGTATAACTATAAAAAGTATTCTGAACTGGAGGATGGGGATCCGGCTAAGCTGGATATTGGAGACAAGCTGAATCTCCTTTTTGAAGGAGCAAGTAAAAATTATAATAACATTATGGCAATGCTGCCGCTGGCGATTGAAGACAGTAAGACCCGACTACTTTTGGGAACAGGTGAACAAAAAGATGGCGGAAAGGGTGTTGTTGCAGGAATATTGACCATGTCGGATAGTGGAGAGCTAAAGGTTTTAGAGGCTCCGAAGGAGGAAACGACCAGCCTGGCTACTCTGGATGACACAGTAACCACCGGTCTTATCGAAGTGCTGAAGGAGGACTATCAGTCGGTAAGTGAAGGAACACCCAATGATTATGTACAAAATCTTGTTGTACGCACCTTCTGCCCCTTGACAACGGTCAGTCAGGGAGAAATTGATGTGGAGACGGAGGTGGCAAACTACAATTCCTATCTGGAATTTTACCGTGCCTCCAAAGATAACTTCATCAAGGTGGTAAAGCCATTGGTGGAAAAGCTTCTGGGAATACGGATGTTCTTTGACCAATATAAGACGAAGACGAAGGGAATGGTTCCCAAGCTGGTGGTAGCCAATATCTCCCCGGAGATGCTGGCGAAAAGTTCCAACCTGCCTCGTATGATTACATACCTGAATACTACTAACAGCAAAAATAACTTTAACGATACCATCTGGTATGCCATATATCCAAACCTGTCCTGGAGCCAGAATGTAACCAATAAAATCCATCGGGAAAGATTTAAAGGAAATGTTAAGAAGGCGGGTGGAGATATTAACAGTATGGAAGCCCTTTCTTCTCTGCTGGATGTTTTTAAGGATTATCGTGTGGAAACTTTCTTCTCCTTTGAGAACAGGGAAGAAACCACCTTCAATTCCATTGCGGCAGAAGGGATTGAGAAGGCTATAGAACGGTGTGCGCCGCTGATTGGAAAATCATATAGCGAGTTTGCCATTCCGGTGCTGCCCAACTTCACCGTATTGCCAAAGAATAAATCAGGTGTGGTTTTAGACAGTAAAATGCGGCTGACAGATACCAATGGAGTGGAGTTGTCCAAGGAGAAGGAAGACATCGTCAGGCTTTGGATTGAAGGCGTGTACATTAACGGTGCCTATGTAGCGGCAGGCTTTCGGGCGGCTTGTCAATGCCCGGAATTCTTAAAGAACCATTTTTCCACAACCAGGGTAAGAACGGATTTGGAACTGCCAGGAGTAAGGTTTGACATTGAAGCAGGAAACAATTCGTTAATGGCATATACAACTATGCCAAAGGAAATTACCGGCTTTACCAATACGATAAAAACACAGATAAATCAGAAGAATTTCGGATGGGTTTTTGCTTCCGAAAACGCCACAAAAGATGGCATGGCAATTACGAATATAACGGTTTATAAGGCGAGAAACCTTCTGTATGATACAGAGATTTCCTCTTATGAGCCGGTATATAAAACTCAGGTTACCACCTATATAGAGCGTATCTTAAGGTATGTGACCGGAGACTTTAAAGAAGACAATATCAAGGATTTCTTTTCCAACAATCCCAAAAGCCAGAAGAGTAAATGGCTGGCAAAGAAGGAATGCATCAATGCGATTATTACAGAAGGTGACAACCTGGATTTTGCCATTGATGAAGCTACAGGAATCTGTGAGCTGACCATATCCTTTAATGGAAGTCCCAGAAATCTGGAGGTTCGGATTAACCGGTTGTCTTCAGCAGCAATGTAAACACAAAACACAAAAGAATTCATTAGGAGGAAAAACATGGGATTCAGAGTATCAATTGATGGTGCAGGTCCTGTCAACCTGACCGAACAATGCGTAAAAGAAGTGAAATTTTTATCCGAGATTCCAAAGGATTCTAATGCCAGGGCAACGGATAATGGGGCAACCCTGCAGATTTGGGGAAAGATGCTGTTTTCTCTGGGGG
>JBNMJJ010000110.1:0-7272 GCA_050873745.1 Lachnospiraceae bacterium
GCCTATTGATGTACGGCATTCCCAACATGAAGCTGGAAAAGGAAGTGATTTTAAGAAGGATTCGGTTAATGGAGGAATCGGGAATCCGCTTTTTATGCAATCAGGACGTGGGGAAGGATGTTATGGGGGAAGAGCTGCTGAAGGAATATGACCGGGTGGTTTTAGCCTGCGGAGCTTCTGAACCCAGGGACATCGCCGTCCCCGGAAGAGAGGCTGAAGGAATCTATTTTGCGGTGGACTTCTTAAGCCAGGGGACGAAGGAGCTTTTGGACAGCGAAGGAAAGAGCCTTCCTTATGATAAAGTAAAAGGAAAAAACGTTCTGGTCATCGGCGGCGGTGATACGGGAAACGACTGTGTAGGCACTTCCATCCGTCTGGGAGCAAAAAGTGTAGTTCAGTTGGAAATGATGCCAAAGGCACCGGCCCAGAGGCTGGAAAGCAATCCCTGGCCCCAATGGCCCAGAGTATTAAAAACCGACTACGGCCAGCAGGAGGCCATCGCCCAGTGGGGAGAGGACCCAAGAGTGTATCAGACCACCGTTACCCGGTTTTTGACGGATGAAAAAGGACGGGTAAGAGGAGCCGAGATTGTTGAGCTGGAGCCGGTTAAGGATGAGAAGACGGGGAGAATGACGATGCTGCCTAAAAAAGGAACCGAGAAGGAGATAGAAGCAGAGCTGGTACTGATAGCGGCAGGCTTTTTAGGCTCTCAGGGTTACATTCGGGATACATTTGGTGTAGAATGTAACGAAAGAACCAATGTAAAAACCCGGGAAGGCTCTTATGCAGCCAGCGCAGACCGGGTGTTTACGGCAGGAGATATGCACAGGGGACAGTCCCTGGTGGTATGGGCCATTGCGGAAGGCAGAGAAGCAGCCCGCCAGGTGGATGAGTCTCTGATGGGATACAGCCTATTGTAAAAGAAAAGGAGAGCAGGAATGAAGACGAAGGAAGATATTTTAGCCTTATTGGAGGAAGAGGACGTGGAATTTGTCCGCTTGCAGTTTACCGATATGTTCGGCAATTTAAAAAATGCGGCGGTAACGGCCAGACAGTTGGAGAAGGTACTGAACCATGACTATGCCTTTGACAGCTGTGCTATGTTTAATCAGGACGGCGGAAAAGGAGAGGAAATTTATTTGAAGCCGGACCTGGATACCTTCGTCATCCTGCCCTGGAGGCCCCAGCAGGGGAAGGTGGCAAGACTGTTGTGCGACGTCTACACCAGAGAGGGACAGCCCTATGAGATGAGCTCCAGACGGATTTTACAAAGGGTAATTGAGCAGGCCCGAAAAAAGGGCTATACCTTTTTCGTGGACCCGGAATGTGAATTTTTTCTTTTTCATACGGATGAAAACGGAATGCCCACGGCCCTTACCCATGAGCAGGCCGGCTACATGGACGTAGGGCCTGTGGATTTGGGAGAAAATGCAAGAAGGGAGATGGTGCTGACTCTGGAGGAGATGGGCTTTGAAATTGAGTCCTCCCACCATGAGGCGGCTCCTGCCCAGCATGAAATTGATTTTCAGGAGGCGGAGGCCCTGACCATGGCAGATTCCATCGTCACCTTCAAATCTGCCATTCGCTCCATTGCAAGACGCTTTGGCCTTCATGTGACCTTTATGCCGAAGCCCCGGTCCGGAGTGGCGGGAAGCGGGCTGCATTTGAATTTTTCTTTATATAAGGAAGGAAAAAATCTGTTTTCTATGGGAAAGGATGGCAGCCCCAGTGAAGAAGCGTTAATGTTTATGGGGGGAATTATGGCCCATGCCAAGGCAATCTGCGCCGTTTCTAACCCTCTGGTAAACTCCTATAAGCGGTTGATTACGGGCTTTGACGCTCCTTTGGAAATGCTGTGGACGGCAAAAAATCAGAATGCCATGTTAAGGCTGAGAAACCGGAAGGGAGAAAACTGCAAAATTGAGCTTCGTTTTCCCGACCCTTCCTCCAATCCTTACCTGGTGATTGCGCTGGCTTTGGCAGCAGGCATGGACGGCATTGATAAGAAGATGAATCCGGGAAAGGACGCAGATATGGTTATGACCGGGGGCACTCAGGTGGACACCCTTCCCATGTCCCTCAGAGAGGCGGTAGGATATTTACGAAGGGACCAGCTTCTGGGAGAAGTTCTGGGAGAGGAATTCAGGGAGATTTACTGCAAGGCCAAGATGCAGGAATGGAATACCTATATGGCGCAGGTATCCGATTGGGAAGTGGCAACTTATTTAAACAGAGTATAGGGCAAAGGTATGGGCAGAATAATTATCGCATTGCCCAAGCTCCAGGATGGAAAGCATATTCGTGAAATTCTGGCCCGTCATGGGCTGGATAACGCTAAGGTCTGCACTACGGCCTCTCAGGTTCTTTCAGAGGTACAGCAGTTGGAAAGCGGAGTGGTTATCTGCGGCTGCCGCCTGCCGGATATGTATTACAGTCAGTTGGCAGAGTATCTGCCGGATTATTTTGAAATGCTGCTTTTGGCTTCTCCTGCCAATCTGTCGGGAAAGCCCGGGGATATGATGGGACTTGCCATGCCCCTTCGGGCAGTGGAGCTGGTCAGTACCGTAGAAATGATGCTGACCCAGCTTGCCAGAAGGATGAAGAAGGAAAAATCCGGACCAAAGAAGAGAACCAGACAGGAGCAAAACTATATCAACAATGCAAAATGGCTGCTGATGGAACGCAATCATCTGACGGAGGAAGAGGCATTCCGCTATCTGCAAAAGACCAGCATGGACTCCGGCACCAATATGGTGGAAACGGCTCAGATGATTCTCTTGATGATGCTGGAATAGTACAACATTCTGTGAGACTTGGGAATGGAGGAAAAATGTATACCATAAACGAACATTATTTAAAATTACAGGGAAGTTATCTTTTTTCCACAATAGCAAAAAAGGTGGCGGATTACCAAAAGAAGCACCCCGAGGCAGAGATTATCCGTCTGGGTATTGGGGATGTGACAAGACCTCTGGCTCCGGCTATCATTGAGGCCCTGCACAGGGCGGTGGAGGAAATGGGAACTTTGGAAGGCTTTCACGGCTACGGCCCGGAACAGGGCTATGAGTTTTTAAGAGAGTGTATTGCCAGAGAGGATTACGAAAAAAGAGGCTGTGAGATTAGCGCCGATGAAATCTTCGTTTCCGACGGGGCAAAACAGGATGTGGGAAACATTCAGGAGATTTTTGGGCCGGACAATAAGGTGGCGGTATGCGACCCGGTCTATCCGGTCTATGTGGACACCAATGTGATGGCCGGGAGGACGGGGGAATTTCAGTCTGAACAGGGCGGTTATGAAGGATTGATTTATTTAAAATGCCTGGAAGAAAACGGCTTTGCCCCCAGTCTGCCCGAAAAGAGGCCGGATATGATTTATCTTTGCTTTCCCAATAATCCTACAGGTATGGCGATTTCCAGACAGGAATTGCAGAAATGGGTGGATTATGCCAATGAAAATGGTTCCATCATTCTTTATGATGCGGCCTATGAAGCCTATATTACACAGGAGGGGATTCCTCATAGTATTTATGAATGTGAAGGGGCGAAGCGGTGTGCCATTGAATTTCACAGCTTTTCCAAAAACGCAGGATTTACGGGATTAAGATTGGGATATACCGTCATTCCCAAGGAGCTTACCTGCGGCGGCGTCAGTCTTCACAGCCTTTGGAACAGGAGGCATGGCACGAAGTATAACGGGGCCCCCTATATCGTACAGAGGGCGGGAGAGGCAGTTTATTCCCAAGAAGGACAGGCACAGCTTAAGGAGCAGGTGGATTATTATCTGGAAAATGCCCGGCTTATCCGGGAAGGGCTTCAGGAGGCCGGATTCACCGTATACGGAGGAGTCAATGCTCCCTATATCTGGCTGAAGGTTCCGGAGGGGAAAAGCAGTTGGGAATTTTTCGACTATCTTCTGGAAGAGGTACAGGTGGTGGGAACCCCCGGCACCGGCTTTGGTCAGGGAGGAGAAGGCTATTTCAGGCTCACCGCCTTCGGCACCAGGGAAAATACTTTAAAGGCTCTGGAACGGATGAGAAGGCTGGCTGATTAAGCATAAATGAAAATCAGATAAGTACAACACGGAATGAGATTATGGATGTCTGGGACAGCATAACAACCCAAAAAGCCCCCATTCGCTTCCTCGGAGAGCTGTTGCCCTTCGGGGCGGGTGGGGGCTTTTGGTGCAGGCTGAACTGTCTATTTATCCCGGTAATGTGAGCCGCATTGTAATATTTCCACCTGCTTTTCTGCAATTCTAAATACAATCCGGTTCTTTTCATCAATCCTCACACTCCAGCATCCTGCAAGGTTTCCGGATAATGCTTCTGGCTTGCCGGTACACTGGTAACCGTTTCTGTCTATATCTATAAGCAGCCGGTTTATTTTTTTCAACGTTTTTTTATCCTGCCTTTGCCAATAAAGATAATCTTCCCATGCTTCATCATGCCATATCTTTTTCACCGTTATACCTCTATTAGTTCGTGTTCTGCCATGTTTACCCCTGCATCAGCATCAGCTACCGCCTTTTCCAGCCGTTCCATATTCACCTTACTGTAAAAGGGGTCTGCCACAACCTCAAACGGTATTCTCTTTTCTCTGGCAACCTTTGTTGCAAACATGGTAAAAGCTGATGTGAGGGTAAGCCCCATTTCTTTACATGTCTGTTCCATGCTCTTTTTTAAATCTTCGTCCATTCTAAAATTTACCATTACCTGTGCCATAGTATCACTCCTTTTTTTCTTAATTATATCTAATATGTAAATAAATATCAATCATCATTCATCATATTCTTTACATGGACTAAAAAACAATCTGCCAGAAATAGGCTGGTTGGTTATTCGTTTTGACAGGCGGCGAGAATCCTTTGCCTTTAGGTATAGGGCAAAATATGCTTCGCAAACTATCAGACTGTTATGAATAAAACGTTATACAGACTTTTCCTTTCAAAGAATATAAGGTATAATACAACTAAAATCTATAGTTATATTGGGAGGGTTAGTTATGCGGCAAACAAAAGAGAAAACTAATGAAGTACGGTTGAGAAGTCTGAAAACGGTACTGATTTTGATTATTTTCTGTCTGTCTGCGGGCACATCGGTTATTTTGGGGGCTCTGGGAATACATTTTCTTCAGCAGTCTTTGATTAATCAGCGCAGTACCTATCAGGATTCCATGTATGAAGGGTATTACCGGGAGATAAAGTCACAGGTTCAGTCCTGTATCGGGATTTTGCAGTCCTATTACGATTACAGCCAGTCGGGTGAGATGACGGAAGCGGAAGCGAAAGAGCTGGCTATGGAGAACATCCGCTCCATGCGTTACCGGGAGGATGGTTCCGGTTATATGTGGATAGATGATACGGATTACAATCTGGTGATGCACCCTATTCTGGCTGAGCAGGAAGGAAACAACCGTTATGATTTGACGGACCAGAACGGGGTAAAAATTATTCAGAATATTATGCAGTCTGCCGAGGCCGGAGGGGGATATAATGAATTTTATTTTACCAAGGCTGACGGGGTGACTGTAGCGCCCAAAATAAGCTATTCCGAGAAGTTTGCTCCGTGGAACTGGGTAGTGACCACGGGAAATTATATTGATGATATGAAGGAAGAAATCGGTGTTCAGGATAATCGTATCCGGGCCACTTATTCCAGTACGCTTTCCGTTTACCTTGTTACCATAGCGGTGGTTCTTATCATTTCTCTGATTGTGTCCATTATTCTGGGCATATGGGTAACGAAAGGAATCAGTCTGGTGGAACAGAATCTGTAGAAGATAGCGGGCGGAAATCTGGCCTTTGCGATAGAGGCGAAATTGCTGAAACGTTCTGATGAGATAGGAAATATTTCCAGGTCCCTTAAAGCAGTGCAGCAGGCTCTGGTGGGGATGATTGGTGGCATTCAGGATGCCAGTTCACAGGTCAAGGACAGCAGTACGGAGTTCAGGGATAATTTCAACAGGATTACGGACAGCATTCACCAAACGAATATGGCGGTGGAGGAAATCGCCAAAGGGATGGAAAGCCTTACCTCTGAGACGGGCATGATGAATGACAAGATACAGGCTTTGGGAGACATCATTGATGTGGAGAAGGAGGAAATGGGTAAGCTGGGCCAAAGCGTAGATACCATGATTGACCATTCTGACAAAGCCATGGAAAGCATTAAAAAGCTTTATGGAATTACGGAGACGGCTACCGATGCCATCGAAACGGTGTCCAGGCAGATGAGCCAGACCAATGAGTCCGCCCTTCGGATTAATAAGATGGTGGAAATCATTAAGAGTATGACGGCGCAGACCAATCGTCTGTCTTTAAATGCCAGCATTGAATCGGCTCGTGCCGGAGAGGCCGGAAGAGGCTTTGCGGTGGTAGCCGAGGAAATACGGAAGCTGGCGGAGGAGTCGGCTGCCAGTGCTGCTGAGATTGAGGTTACGGTTAAGGAGCTGACCTCCAATGCGGAAGTTTCCGCAGCCAGAATGCAGGAAGTTACGGTAAATGTGGAAGAACAGAAAGTCCAGCTTCAGGAGACACAGGAAAACTTTGGCAATCTGTATAACGAAATCAACAGGGTGGACGAGGTAGCCAAATCCATGGGACAGCAGACTTACGTTTTAGATGAACTGAAAACGGTAGTAACAGAAACCATGAGCAATCTGGGGAACGTAGTCAGAGATAATTCCGCTTTTGCCGAGGAGACCAGTGCAGGAATGGAGATTGTGGCTGAGTCCATCAGCCAATGCCTGGAGGATACAAAAACTTTGGTGGAGTTAAGTGAAAAGCAGGAGAAAGAGATAGAGAAGTTTATTCTGTGAAAAAGGGCAGATTCCTCAGGGAGAAGCAAATGTTCCCCATCGGCTTAATGTCGGTGGGGAATTTTTATTAGGAAACTATGACTTAAGGAGAAGGCTGCAGCAAATGGAGATACAGCAGGGGGATTAAATTGACCTTTACGATATTGCTAAGACTGAGTCAGCTATGGAGAAAGGAGAATCACAACCCAAACGCTGGATATATTTTTTTGTTGAATAATGAAAAAAAGAGGAGTATAATAATACCAAAAGGTTCTATTTTATGCAATAACAGACACCAAGAGGCATGTATCATGATGAACAGGAGAAAAAATAAATGAACAAACAGATGAAAAAAGCATTTATGTCAAAATTTATGACGATTCTGGCTTCTATTGTAACGTTGTTTCTGCTGATTGTTGGTTCAATTATCGTAATCGACATCCAGGACAGAAACCTGGAAGTGTATACAGAATACCA
>JBNMJJ010000111.1:0-7250 GCA_050873745.1 Lachnospiraceae bacterium
CATGAACATTAATACAGGAAAGTCAGCTTCAGGGAAAATGGCTTCCAGAAAGCGTGCTTCTGAACAGCCAGGAAGAAACACTGCTTCATGGCTATGCTTATGATGCCGGAAACCGGCTGGAGAGAGCCTGGAACCATAAGGGGGAGGAAGCGACTTATATCTATAATGGGATGGGCCAGAGAGTAGGAAAGAACCTGGGCTTTGAACAGGAAGAGTATATCCTGGACTTAACCAGGCCTTATCACAACCTGTTAGGCATCCGAAGAGGAGAGGAAGAGGAAAGCTACTATTGGGACTTTACCCCCATCGCAACGGAAAGAAAGGACAGCCCGCCCCGCTATTATTTATCTGACGAATTAGGTAGCCCCCTGCGAGTACTGTACTCCACAGGAAAGGGAGAGTGCTATGGCTATGATGAGTTTGGAAGGGATTTATCCCTGAGTGAAAAAGACACTTCCAGGAATAGATTTACCCTGTCTTATACCAAGCAGGGAGATAGCCAGCCCTTTGGGTATACCGGGTATCGGTATGATGGCATCAGCGGAAGTTACTTTGCCCAGGCAAGGGAATACCAGCCAGAGGCAGGAAGGTTTATGGCGGAGGATGTTATCCGGGGAAGGATGGCTGTGCCCAAGACGTTGAATCGGTATGGGTATTGTTGGGGGAATCCAATTATATTAATTGATCCTGATGGAAATATTGTGAAAGAGGCCTACGATTTATTTATTGACTATGATGACTTTGAAATTGACAGTTATGGTATCGAAATAGGGCTTCACTACTTATTTGGAGGTGGAAAAAGTTTAGTTGATGTCGATGGAAGATGGGGAAGTTATTTAATGAATAATGAAATTCTGACTGAAAAGGTTGGTAACATTGTTATACCCATAGGTGAAAGCTTGCAAGAGGGTACAGCGATAAATTTATCAATAACTACGCCTATGGAAATAGAAAATGGGGAAGGGATACAGGGGTATCATTATTTGCATGGAACAAATGGAGATATGATATTTGAGTTATGCTATAAATGGAATGATATAATGGACCCCAATTTTATTTATTCTACAGATAGCAAAAAAGCAGAGTTTGCTAAAAAAATTCCTTTTGCCAATCCTACTGATTTTAATATGCATATAATTTGGAGAAACACAACAGTAATACAAGTCTATTTAGAAAGAGTAGCGGCTGGCTGAGCAAATGGAATGGAGAGAGTATAGAGTTAGTTACCTTGGATGATTTGATTGAAGAAATGACTTTAGAACCACATATTATGGTTGAAATAAGCGAACCGATTGAGTCATGCGAACGATAATTTAACATACAAAGGAGATGAGAAGGAATGTGTATAAAAAAATATTACAAGTTTTTTCTATTCATAATGTTAATTATAATGCTAATGTTCTTTATTTTTCAAATAGGTAAGTTTATTTATTATACTTTTCAGGCTATAACATTAATTACCCATGTAGATTATGAAGAAGGAACTCTTGAAGAAAAAGAAACGTATGATAGCGCCTATAATATGGTGATTGAGTTGGAAGAAGTTTCGGATTTGTATTATATTAATGTCAAAATATTTGATGAGAAAACGAAGCAAGAAGTATTTTCGATTGATAATATATATCGTGCATGGGACTTCAAATGGATAACATGGGAAAAAGGCAGTTATCATTTTTGGGTAGAGTCAGGAGATTTAGGAACTTTTTGTTATGAATATGGGGATAATGGCTGGACAAAAATAGGGCTTACCAGTTATTTGGAGAAACACTATGGAGATTCTGTAAATGAAATTGGCATAGATGAAATAAATAAAAAATTGCCAAACAAATACACTATTGAAATGTCTTTATCATTATATTGAATAAAAAGGTAGTAAATCGTGTCTGAAGCTGGAGAGTTTTTTTGAGAATCAGGGGGAATTTTTGGTTTACTATGATGAGAGTATTCCATTATTATTTATCTGACGACTTAGGAAGCCCCCTGCGTGTACTGTACTCCACTGGAAAGGGAGAGTGCTATGGTTATGATGAGTTTGGCCGGGATTTATCCCCGGATGAAAAAGCCGCTGCCGGGAATAGATTTACCCTGTCTTATATCAAACAGGGAGAAGGCCAGCTCTTTGGGTACACCGGGTATCGGTATGATGGCATCAGTGGAAGCTATTTTGCCCAGGCAAGGGAATACCAGCCAGAGACAGGAGTTTATGGCGGAGGAGGTCATCAGGGGAAGGATGGCTGTGCCTAAGACCTTGAATCGGTATGGGTATTGTTGGGTGAATCCGATGGTACTGGTGGATTTAAATGAGCATGGCCTGAATGGGTAGAGAATGCTTTTGATACAGTGGAAAATACACTGGAGGAAGACGTACAAGAAATAAAGTCAATAATTGCAGATTCTTTAATTGAAAAAGTAGAGTGGTTTGAAGAACAAATTTCAGATTTACCTGGAACTACATCTTTAAAGCTAACAGCAAATGCTAATGTATTTATGGGCGTAGTTGGGGAAGTAGGGATAACGCTTGATTTTCAAGGGAATTTATCACTACAGGTTAGTTATGCAGTTCTCTCTATAGAGGATACAGTATCTATCGGAATTTTTGATGCGGGAGCAGGTATTACTTTTGCTTTTACTGATGCACAAACTGTAGATGGATTGTTGGGTTCTTCAAGTTCTATAGGATTATCAGGAGGAGCAGGATGGTCAATTGGAGGAGATTTAATATCTTTTGATGATATGTCAGCTATGGGGGGAGATATAGATGGTTTTCAAATTGCGGGTGGAATAGGTTTGGGGATTGATGTTCACTTGATTGAGTCATATACGCATGAATTATGCAGATGGAATATATATGATGCAATAAAAGGGAAACTTAAAGAATTTGGAGGAAAGGAGGAGTGTGAATGATAGCAAATATACTATTTATCGGATTAATCGTGCTGGACATAGTGTTTCTGATGCTTATTAGAAATAATTTTTACAATGTATATATCAAAACACTTTATGGAAAGACAATAGAGGCTAAGGTAATAAAATGTAAGGAGATACCATCGTGGTTTTCCTCCCTTTATTGTTTGACGATTGAGTATGAGATTGATAATCAAAGAAAGAATAAGAAGTTTTTTACAAACAATGAATTTGCCAGACAGTATACATATTTAAGAAATACAGGAATAGAACTTGTTTTATTGCCTGAAACAAATAAGGTTTACTTAAAAGAAGGGGAGTGGAGAAGAGAAAATTTTATATATTTTGTTGTCATATTTATGGTGACACTTCTTTTCTTTATTTTTATTATGTTTTTTATTAGTATTTTTGTGGGAACATTTTTAATGTTATTCTCTTAAGTTTTATGGGAAGTAAATGATTGTTCTACAGATGTAGGGTCTTTATGGATAGGGGACTTAAACAAAGAAATACAAGGAAATTATACGGCTTCTGGAAAGGCTGGACGGGAGAAACGTATTCTTTGAACAGGGGAGCTTAAGGGAACTATTCCGGTTTTCAACCTTAAAAGCCCATAATGGAAGTGGTGATTGGGTAGAAAAGTATAGCAAGGTTGCTTTACTATATTATGAAGCCTTTAAGAAGTTTATTCATGCAGAGGAGCGTGAAAACTTAACGAAAAAAATTGTTCTTACAGAAATATACTTAATTCTAAGCCAATATGATAGGGTAACAATCCTGCTATGGTTGTGACGCATTGGAGTAAGGAGGCCGCGATGAAAAAAATATGTTTCTATTCCGTTATTATCGTCTCGTTTTTGATTAATCTGTGGATTGGAACAAATCTCTTAAGCAGATGGAAAGAGAAGATGGATGACAACAAAATTTATAATGGCAGATGGCAGTCTGCAACAGATTACAACAAAATTTATGTAGGTACTATTATAGATGAGCCAAATACAGCAGAGAATGTAGCAAATATTTATTTTGAAAAATTTTTAAAGGACAGAAAAGCTTTTGATAAACGAGACCAATTTACCACGACGGTAATGTTTGATAAAGATACCTGTGAATGGGTGGTTGTTTACTTACCTGTTTTGGATATGCCGATAACACAGTTATCCTGTGGCCCGGCCGATTATCCCCGTGAGGTAAGATTAAGAAAAGATTATGGGATGGTCAGAATAGAGATGTACGACTTTTCCTACTATTTATATTAGAGGAGGTAAGCTATGATGAAGAAAAAGGCGGTTATGGTAATCTCAGTGGTTTCTTTACTGATGAATATTCTTGGTATAGGTTATATCCTGAAAGAAGATGTATATATCGTATTCAAAAATCATTATTATCTTGGCCGGAGACAAGCAGAAGAGATTAATTATAATGAGATTAACCGGGAAGTTAGCTGGGTTGAGAGTGAGGATATGGCAGTAAGACTGGCAGAAGCGTATCTGGGAGACTGGTTGAATTACAGGGAGGAAAGTAATCCTGTTATCCATAAGGCAGTTTCTTTTGATGAGGATAAGTATGAATATTTAGTTGAAATTACCATTAAGCAAGACGGAATAAAGACGGCCCCGGAAGAAGAGCGGTATTTCGTGGGAATTCGGAAGGATTATGGCATTGTTACATACTATGATTTGTAGTGGGAAAATGGTATTAAGAGGTTGGGGCCTAAATGAATAGAGAAAAGAGAGGGAAATCGATGTATCTTGCAGAACGTAAAGCCAAGCTGTTTCGGGAAGCGGACAGGCTGGAAAGAGAAAGGTTTAAGAAGCAGATAGTTATTTTACAGGACGCTTATCAAAAGGATGAAGTGCGAAACGGAGTAAAAGAAGCCTTTACTGCTCTTTTTCGGAAATGGAAGAGAGAGGAACCGGCAGCCAGTCTGGGAATACATTATCTCTTTTCCAATCTACATAGGCGAACATATGCTTATCAGTTGGCGCTTTATGGCGAAGAGTTCTACCTGGATGAACAAGCGGTAGAGCTGAGCTGGAAGCCGGAATATTTTTTTACGCTGTTGGAAGAGGATACAGGGGAAATCCTTAAGCAGATGAGAGGGCAATTTCCCCGGCTATGTCCATATGAAGAAGAATTGATTCATCATCATTGTGTGAAGTATTATCACGCAGCCGTTTATCAGCTTTGTAAAGATATACTGCCGGAAATAATGGAGGGTGAAGCCTTCAGGGGATTAAAGAAAACGGATGGATTTTTTGTCTTTTATGGAAGCTATCGAGGGGAGGGAGAAGTCATTGCAAAAGCAGTTTGTTCTGAGCAGTCAGGCGGGAAATCCTGTGCCGCAAATCGTTAATTGGTATGGGAAGATGGAGGTAAAAAAACTTAACCGAAGAGAATATAAGCAACTACCCTCCTATTTTTTGTTGGAGATGAGAACGGGCAGGGATATTTTGTATCCGGATATTCTTATGGAGCCTGCTTTTTTGGTATCCAGGCAGATGATGGAGTTAATGGTTCGTTACGATGAAGCTATTCCCTTTTTATTTGTTGCTCTGTTCGATGAAGATAGGGGAGAGTGTAAGTCTTATTTTTGCCCGGTATTAGAAGAAAGCCAGACCTTGTTGGACAAGCCTGCTTACCGGCTGTTAAAGGAGAAGGGAAGTGAGGTGCGAATCCGCCTGGATTTGGCGGAAAGTCTGCTGGCAAGAGGGGCGACAGGACTGGCTTTGGAGGAATAGAAATATTGGGAAAAATCATCTGCTGAAAACAAATTATGTCAGTGATGGACAAGGATTTATTCCTTTTAACGGTGAGGAGGAATTTAGGGGTTTTCACCTGAATTTTACAATAAAATACAATTTTTTGCCGTTATAAAGTAAAAAAGGGGAAATTATATGCTATAATATAAAATCATAAAAAATAAGGAGGGACAGACAAATGGCGGACTACATCATTATTGCTTTAATTGGCTCGTTGATTGGAGCAGGAATTGGAGCCATTATTCATTACGTCAGACAAAAGAAAGACGGAAAATAGCACAGAGAAAGACACTTTTCTGAAGAAAATTGGAAAGGTGCCTTTTTTGTGAATGAGGAGGGAGTACATATGTTAAAACAGATTAAGAGAATCATTCGAACATTTAGCAGGGGAAAATTGCTTTTGATTATATTGGCAATTATTCTGCTGTATCAAACGACTGGTGACTTTATTGTATCACTGAAGCCTGCCAGGGATTTCGAAAACGTGATGGCAGGAGAGGTATCTGTCGGCAATCACATTAAAGGAGAGATTCCTTTCCTGCTGGATTATTTTGCGACAGAAAAGTCCTGGACAAAGAATAGTAATGGCAGTGTGACGCCTAAGAAGACCTCGGCTTATTATTATATTATTCCCGGAAATAATGATACCTATTTAGGCATCAGAATGCGTACTCAAGATTATGAAGATGCAGAGAAACTGGTGGAGGAAACTTATGACTATTTGCTGGGGGATGGAAATCTGCCGTCTGGATTGATGTCGTATGAAGGAATGGTAGTGAAAATGGAAGAGGAATACTCCGGACTGGGAAGTGCCTTCGAGGAGGAGCTGAGCGCCTATGGTTATCTGAAAGAAGAGATTGAGGAAATGGGAGAACCGCTGCTGATTGTAAGGAGAGACTTTTGGGCGGTGCGGGGAATGTTTGGAGCAGGCATGGTGCTGCTTTTGCTTGTGATTCTCTGGATTGGAGTGGATTTACGAAAAGCGAACCAGTGGGCAAAGGCAAAGGATAACGATGAGGTAATTGTAGTGAAACGTCAGGATTAAAAAGAAGGAACACGAGGGAGAAGGAAAATGGAAACACAGGAACTTATTTTGGGAATTGTCATATTTGTACTGGCATTTATTATTTTATATGTTTATGTGACGCTTAAGAAGAAGAGAGATTTAGAAAAGGCGGAAACCGGAGAAGATATGGCGCATCTTAAAGAGCTGGTAGCAAAAGCACTGCCTGGTGAAATGGACTATCGAGTGGCCTATGCTCATTGGGAAAAGATAGAATACAGAGGCAGACAGAAGCTTACCACATACTACTGTTATGCGCTGGCATTCGACACCAGCCGCCTGTTCATCATCCCCGTCACCTTTGATAAGGATGATGATATGGTGGCCCATGAGCCGATTTTGGTTACCCGGGACGTGCTGGGCATCACTAAGGTGTCTGTAGACAGGGATTCTGCCAATGACCGGATGAAACGGGTGGGAGTCAGCCTGAGTGATAAGGCCGGAAAAGAAATCGTGACTTTCCATGTGGATGCTGAGAATACCCGTGAAGTCCGATTCCACCATGTCAATATCCTGCAATA
>JBNMJJ010000112.1:0-7210 GCA_050873745.1 Lachnospiraceae bacterium
ACCTATGATTTTTGAAATTAAAATTTCAGCACAGGCAGATAATGACCTTCGTAATGTATACGAATATATCGCTTATGAATTGCAGTCCCCTGAAAATGCCAGTGAACAGCTTGACCGACTGGAAGAGAGTATTTTAAGTCTTGACCAGATGCCGGAGAGATTCCGTGTATACGAAAAAGAGCCGTGGCACAGCCGAGGATTGAGGATTATGCCCGTGGATAATTATTGTGTACTATATATTCCGGATATGAAAAATGCGTTAGTAACCATTATCCGTGTAATGTATGGCGGGCGGGATATTGATGTCCAGCTTGAGAAGTATACAAAATATAAATAGGAATTTGCTGGAACTATCGTGGAGGCGTAATAGCCTATATGGAGTTCATAATAAAAAAGAAAATATGAAGGAAACTCAGGACTTTATTAGTTGTAAATTACAATTAATAAAGTCCTTTTTATTTTCAAAAGCAAAATCAAAATAACAAGGAGGTTCTACAATGAGCAGTATAGCGTTAGGAGAAAGGGAAACGAATGAAGAGAACATCACTTTTATCAGCGATGCACATGAGAAATTTTATTACGAGGAGTTAAAGGAGGTAAGGTATCAGGATGTTTACCACAAGGCACTCTGCTATTGCCTTGGTATCAATAATGATACCAGAAGGAATATTGAGAGTATCTACGATTTTGAGACAGGCAGCGTAAAAACGGAGTGTCTGCATGAAGGCTGGCAGACCAGTGGAAGTATGAAAGTAGTCAGAATGGCATTTAACCTGTACTGCAATGGGACGCCGAGCGTACTGGACTATGAGGATATTAAGGAGCAGCTTAGGGAATGCGGGAATTATACGGTGGAGGAATTATTTTGTTGTTCCTATGCGCCTTATTTTTGGCAGGCTTTGCAGATTCGTTATCCAGAGTACGCAAAATATAACCGGGAGCTGTACGCCTTGTTAGGAGCAGCAGACTAATGGAGGCATTCCTGTTAAGTAATCAATAATAGGTTTGCAAAAAATGAGTGCTATCAGTAGAATTCACGATTATCAAACTTGTAGTCTACAACTTATATTAACTTGTAATAGGGCTTTTGATGGTAATAGAATTAAAATGGTACAGAATATAGTACAATATATTGACAATACTAACGATTGAGCATATAATGTACTTAAAGGAAGGTGAAATCATGATAGCTACTAATTTTTCAAATGTAAGAAATAATTTTAAGGAAGTTTGTGATCGTGTTGTACACGACTCTGACATTGCAATAATTACAAGAAAAAATGATGAGAATGTAGTCCTTATGTCCCAGGCCCAATATGATAATTTAATGGAGAATCTTCATATAAGGCAAAGTAAAGCCAATTATGAGTGGTTAAAAGAATCCATAAAGCAGGCTGAAGATGGAAAATTTATAAAATTTGATGTGGAGGACTGATATATGAATGTTTCTTTCACTGAAAATGCGTGGGAAGATTATCTTTATTGGCAGAAGACAGATAAAAAGGTAGTTAAAAGAATAAATGATTTGATTAAGGATATTAAAAGGAATCCATTTGAAGGTATTGGAAAACCGGAGGGTTTGAAATACGATTTGGCAGGTAAATGGAGTAGAAGGATTACTGATGAACACAGACTGGTTTATCAAGTGAATGCTGAAAATTTAATAGTATATACCTGTAGATACCATTATTAGAATATTTATGGGGAGATAAAGGACATTAGCGAGATTCGTTAGTGTCTTTTCTTATTTAGGGAAACATAGAGAGCCGAAGTCAGATTTTTCCCCAAGACATGGGAGGTTAGGCTGCCGTAAGGAGTTGGGGATAAGATAAAGATTATGAATGGAGGCGAAGAACGGTGATTATTTGGTTGAAACACCATTTCTGCAAGGAAAGAAAGAAACCGGTTAATTCATATTATCAGGCAAAATATATCACAGAAAGCCATGATAAGTGCCAGTAAATGCCAGGTGAACTTTGCATCTGGCATTTTACAACAAAATTCATTATTTGGACAGAGGAGGAAAAAGTAATGAGTAAGGTTATTGCGATTGCAAATCAAAAAGGTGGAGTAGGTAAGACTACTACCAGCATTAATTTGGGAATTGGATTAGTAAGACAAGGAAAAAGGGTCTGCCTGGTAGACCTGGATCCACAAGGGAATGCTACACAGGGGTTGGGATATGATGCTGACAGCCTGGAAATAAGCATTTCAACTATATTGAGAGAAATCATCAATAAAAACATGGATTTTGAAAATAAAAGCGGAATCCTTCACCATGAAGAGGGAATCGACCTGATGCCAGCTAATATTGAGCTGTCTGTCTTGGAAACGGAGTTGATTTCCATGTATTTTGGCAGGGAGAAGGTTCTCAGAACTTATTTGAATAGATTAAAAGAAGATTATGACTACATTATCATTGACTGTATGCCCTCTCTTAACTTGATTACGATTAATGCCTTAGTGGCAGCGGATGAGGTTATCATCCCATTACACGCACAGTATTACTCAGTCAGAGGGCTGGAGCAGCTGCTTCAGACCATAAGCTCCATTATAGCCAATGATTTGAATGGTTCGTTAAGAATATCCGGTATTTTATACACCTGTGTAAATGACCAGACCAATTCCTTTAAGGGAATACAGAGTATTTTAGAAAATGCCTATGGTAAAGATATTAAAATTTTTAGAAATTATATTCCCCGCAGTGTCAGGGCGGAAGAAGCTCCATCTTACGGGAAGAGTATTTATGAATACGATTCCAAAGGAAGGGTGTCGGCTGCATACCATGAATTTACACAGGAGTTTTTGCTGGATGAAGGGGAGGGGCTATCATGACGGTCAATTCCTTTAATGTGATGTCTCTGGGGAAAGTCAATTTAATGAATCCGGCTAAAGTAGAATACCGGGATGCGATAGATATTCTGCAGGATGAATTTCACCGGACGAGAAAATCTTTCATTAAAATAGGATTTTACCTGAAGCATATCAGGGACAATACTTTGTATTTGGAAGATGGTTATAAGAATATTTATGATTTTGCATTTGATATTTTTCATCTGTCCCAATCTACAACCTCCAGGTACATAAAAATATGTGAAGAATTTTCCATAGGGGGAAATTCGCCGGATTTGAATGAAAAGTATGAGGAATATAACATTTCTCAGCTTTTTGAGCTGCTTACCGTAAGTCCAGATAAAATAGAACAGATTACCCCCACAATGAGCGTCCGTGAAATTCGGGAATTAAAATCATCGGAACAACTAAGGGAAGAAGCGGAGGATATACCTGGGCAAGCCAGTATAGAAGAGGATTTTCCTGAATATATGCCCGAGGAAACGGAACGGGAAAATTATGCGACGTCGCATAAGCAATCAGAAAAGCGAACTTCCTGCTTAAAAATATTAGAATCGGGGGAAGAAGTAGAAGATACCATTGAGGAAAACCCGATAATTGATGGGGAATTTAGGGAGATTTCCATAGAAGACAAAGAGAATGACATTCAGGAAGAGGAAATAGCAGTAAGTAGTTCAATCCCTTTAATTAAGGAGAAGAAAGAAGGAAATCCTGCATTTCCAGTGCTTAAAAATACAGAGCAAAGAAAGGACTGGATAAAGGATTACAAGGCCTGGGGGTTATGGTACAGGGATGAAAATATAGACATCAATTATTACAAATATGATTTCCCAGATGGTAGCCGTCTTATTTGTTGTGAGTATCTTGCCAGAGAGTCTGAGTGGACAGAAGGTAAAAGAGACGAGATTCATTATCATTTACTGGAAAAAAATAAACAGAAAGACGGAAAGAAGAGAACATATGAACAGAAATTTTGTCATGCAACTACCAGTGAAACTTATCTCATTGAGTTTCTGAAGCGTTTTAAATAGCTATATTGCAATCGCACAATATAGATTTCCAGTAGAACCTCCTCAATTCTATTGGAAGGAAGGACAGGCAGCTATTTTGGCTGCCTGATTCTTTTGAGGGAGAGGATTGGGAAACAGGAATGATGAAAGCAGTAATGAAGTATCCTGGAAGTAAGTGGAGCCTGGCAAAATGGATAATCAGCTTTTTTCCAGAGCATCACAGCTACGTTGAGCCGTTTTTTGGAATTTGTTTGAATGGATAAAGAAAGACCCGGAGCGGTTGGCTCATGAAATCTACTTTACCCCCTATGCAAGGCAAGTATATGATGATGCTTTTGCAGCGGTACCAGAGGACAGTTTTGAAAGAGCAGTGAATTTTTATATACGCCTAAATATGGGGCATGGATTTAGAACGAATGGAGAGAAGGTAGGTTGGAAAAATGATGTGCAGGGAAGGGAAAGAGCTTATGCTTCTTTGGACTGGTGTACTCTTCCGGACAAGATTATACAGGCGGCAGAAAGGTTGAGAGGTGTTCAGATTGAAAACCGACCTGCTGTAGAGCTTATACAGAGGTTCAATCATAAGAAAGTTTTGCTATATTTAGACCCACCGTATGTATTGAAAACCAGGCATGGAAAGCAGTACAGGTATGAAATGGATGATGCAGACCATAACGTTTTGCTAGATGTTGCCCTGGCACATAAGGGGCCTGTCATCATAAGTGGGTATGATAATGCAATTTACAATGGCCGTTTACCTAATTGGCACAGGGAGGAGACAACCTGCTATTCACAGGTTCGCAGCAAGAAGAGAGAGGTTTTATGGATGAATTTTGAGACATTCGGGCAGTTAAGTTTAGAAAATGATTTTCGGGAGGTATTGACATGAAAGAACTTACCCACCTTAGCTTATTCAGCGGTATAGGTGGTTTGGATTTGGCGGCGGAATTGGCCGGGTTTAAAACGGTAGGGCAGTGTGAATGGGCTGATTATCCAACAAAAGTATTGGAACAGCATTGGCCCGATGTTCCCCGGTGGAGGGATATACGGACGTTGACAGGGAGGAGTTTTTATGAACAAACAGGTAGAAGGGCAGTTGACCTTATTTCCGGCGGATTCCCCTGCCAGCCGTTCTCCGTTGCCGGGAAGCGAAGAGGCAAGGAAGATGACCGTTACCTCTGGCCAGAAATGGTTAGGGTTATCAAAGAACTCAGGCCCACTTGGATTATTGGAGAAAATGTTGCTGGAATCATCAAGATGGCACTCCCCGATATTTTATCTGAACTGGAAGCCTGTGGATATAGGACAAGGGCATTTCTTGTACCAGCTTGTGGCGTCGGAGCCAGACACAGACGTAACCGAGTGGTCGTTGTGGGTTGGAACGCCGACAGCAGGAAGTGGGACGAAGGGCAGAAGCCGGAAGTGGAGAAAGGGGAAAACGCCAACACCGCAGGAATTTGTGCAGATATGGCCAACCCCAACCGCAACGGAACGAAGAACAGCCGGGAACGGAAAGCCATACATAACGAAGACAGGAACAGTGCGGAGAAAAAATGCCAATGGAACATCATCAAACATGGGTTTGGAAGCAACCGTGCAGATGCAGGAACCTCAGACGGCGAAAGGGCAGTTGAATCCTTCCTGGGTGGAATGGCTGATGGGCTTTCCTATTGGCTGGACGGATATTGGGGAGTAGAGCCGGATATACTCAGAGTTGCACTCGGCATACTAAACAGGATAGGTAGATTGAAATGCCTTGGGAATGCGGTAGTTCCACAGCAGTTTTATCCGTTCTTTAGAGCGATATATGCGATAGAGATGCAATACGGAGAAAAGAGCCTGCAGTGAAAGAAGGAGGAAAAATGGCGAGATTAACGTTTTTTGATGAAAACATGGGGTTGTCAGTTAATGAAGAGGAAAGATTGCTTTCTTCCAAAGGTTTTATAAACAAAGATGAAATGTACAAAATTATGCGTCATTTAGCAGAAAAGCTATGTGAGTATGAGAATTTAGAAGAACAAGGCTTGCTGATGAGACTTCCGTGCAAGGTGGGAGATACAGTTTACACGAACACATCAATGCAAGGATGGTATTTTAGAAAAGAAAACAGGCCATATGAAGCAAAGATTGTATTTATCGGAATTAACGGAGTAGATAATTATATGAATGTTGATTTTGAAAACGGTCATATGTTACAGTTTAAGTTTTCGGAAATAGGAAAAACCGTATTTCTCACGCAAGCCGAAGCCGAGGAAGCGTTGAAGGGAATGGAGGGAAAAAATGAGACTGATTGATGCGGATGCAGAAATAGTAAAAATTAAGCAGGAAATTCAGAGAATAGAAAGCCGGATTAAGGAATGGGAGGACAACAGGGAAGACCGTTGCAGATACTATGTCGTAGACGCTAGGATACAGCAGTTTCATATGAACATTTCTGATTATCGTTCTGAAATAAAAGCTCTCGAAAGCTATCGCACTGCTTATGATGCGGACAAGGTGGTAGAGAGAATAGACAATGAAGTCCCCGGCATTACCAATTTGCAAATATTAAAGATTGATGAAATCGTAAAGGCAGGTGGAGTAAATGAGAGTATTGCCATAGAAAGTGAGGGATAACATGAATAACATGGATGACAGATTTTTATGCAGAGCAAAGCGTACAGATACGGGGGAATGGGTAGAAGGATTATTGACTATTATGCGGGGGCACGAAGCGCAGAAATAAACTGCACAAGGAGAGAGTGTATATGCTTGAATACTCAACAGGAAATGGTACTGTCGATGCAATGGCATCGATACAGCTAACCGGAAATATTATTCCACAAATATGGTATAAGCAGATAGTCAGGGATAATGGTAAACCACATCTTCTGGCTATTTCTATTTTGGCGGATGTAGTTTATTGGTACAGGCCCACAGAAATACGGGATTCGGCCACTGGGCAGTTTATGGGCTTTCGGAAAAAATTTTCTGGAGACCTTCTGCAGCGCAGCTACCAGCAGATAGCGGAACAGTTTGGAGAATCAAAGCGGAGTGTAACGGATGCAATCGTGCGGCTTGAACATTTAGGTGTATTGAAAAGGGTATTCCGTACGGTAACCGTGGGCGGCTCTGTTTTTAACAACGTTCTTTATCTGGAGCTGCATCCGGATAAGCTGTACGAGATAACCTACCCTCCGGCAAAGAAAGAGGAAAGGGAGGTGAAGAATCCAGAAGAAATCCGCCCGGATGAGCCTGAGCAAAAGGAAGAGACCCCCCTCCCACAAAATTTAGGGACAGGGGTCACAAAATTTAGGGATAGGGGTCACTTTATTTCGGGGGAGGGGGCACAAAATTTAGGGACACGT
>JBNMJJ010000113.1:0-7189 GCA_050873745.1 Lachnospiraceae bacterium
CATACCCACATATAAAATGGGAATTCCGGTTACTGCTTTTACCGAAAGAGCCGCACCACCCCGGGCATCGCCGTCCATCTTGGTGAGGATTACTCCGTCTATCTGAAGCCTTGCGTGGAACTCGCCAGCCACATTCACCGCATCCTGACCGGTCATGGCATCCACTACCAAAAGGGTCTGGTGAACGGTTACCTGTTCCTTGATTCTCTCCAGCTCCTGCATCATGTCCTCATCCACATGAAGACGGCCTGCCGTATCCAGGATGACTACATTATGTCCATTCTTCTGGGCATGCTCCAAAGCTGCTTTGGCGATATTCACCGGATTGTGATTGTCTCCCATGGAAAATACTTCCACGCCCATCTTTTCTCCGTTGACCTGCAACTGCTTAATGGCCGCAGGACGATAGACGTCACAGGCCACCAGTAAAGGCTTCTTTCCCTTTTTCAGCAGCTTGCCCGCAATTTTGGCTGTGGTAGTGGTTTTACCTGCACCCTGAAGGCCGCACATCATAATGGTAGTGATGGACTTGCCCGGCTGCAGACGAATCTGGGTACTTTCGGAGCCCATCAGATTGACCATCTCTTCATTCACGATTTTGATGACCATCTGGCCCGGGTTCAGACCACTCATAATATCGCTGCCAATGGCCCGCTCTTCCACTGCCCCTACAAACTGCTTAACCACTTTGAAGTTGACGTCTGCCTCCAAAAGAGCCATCTTCACTTCCCGAAGGGCCTGCTTTACGTCTGCCTCAGTAAGACGTCCCTTGCTTCGAAGGTTCTTAAATACATTCTGTAGTTTGTCGGTTAAACTCTCAAATGCCATAAATTAAAGTTCCTCTAATATCTGTGCCGCCAGCCTTCTTATTTCTTCCTGCAAGGTCTGGCTTTTGATTTGCTCTACCATATCTTTAATGCGGGAAAAACGGCCCAAAAGCCCCAGTTTTTCCTCATAGCCCTTAAGCTGCCTGTCACAACGCTTAATCAGGTCGTGAACTCCCTGTCGGCTGATGCCATGAGCTTCGGCAATCTCGCTTAAGGACATATCCTGGAAAACCGCATCCTCATAAATTTGTCTCTGGTGTTCGGTCAGAAGCTCTCCATAAAAATCATACAAAAGCCCCTGTTCTACGATTTTTTCCATAGTCACCCGCATTTCTTTGCCTGGTGTTGCCAAAGAAGCTGTCTCAGGACAAAATTCTCCCTGCTGCCACTTCGTACTTTGCTATCATAGCGGAAAAAGGATGGGGTGTCAAGTATTTTTTCTTGACACCCAGGGCAAACGCATGAATAAACAATCTGTGAACGGTACACTGCTATGCTCAACTATTTTAAGATTTAACTCAATTTTTCTAAAAAATATTATGTATACGGTCGTACAAATTTCCATTACCTGCGGAATTTTTACCGCCATATGGCTGATATTCTTCCTGTTTGAGTGTATAGAGGCTAAAAAGATTAATCAAAAATTAAAGGAACTGGAAAAAGACGACTGGGAATAACAGAGAGCTATTGTTTTAAACATTTCAAAATCGGTTCAATGTATTTCCTATCTGAAATATCATAGGACGTAGAAAGCATTTTTACCATTTCTTGTTCGGCGTCTGTTTTGTCTTTTTTGGCTTTAAGTGCTTTTGTAAACATTCTCATCATAAGTCTTGACAAAACAGACATTTTCTCATAGTTAAGTCCGCCCGGACAGTAAAATATACTTACTTTTTTTAATTCCGATTCTGTAAAGTTTTGTTTAAGGACTAGCTCAATTTCTGGATTTTCTATCGGACTTGCACCAACACAAAATGTAATCAGCTTCTTATCCGCCCATTTATCCATATTATCCTTAATCCAACTAATTTTACTGATGCTCCCTGCATGTGCCCACCCTCCAAAAATAATCGCTCCATATGCGTCCATGCTTTTTCTTTTTGCCGCTGATAAATCAAGACAATCAGCTCCTACTGCTTCTGCTATCCACCCGGCATATCTCTTTGTAAATCCTGTTTGTGAATTATAAATCACTATTGTTTTCATTCGCTCAAATCTCTCTTTTCCAAATTTTCTATTCCTGCATATAACTTTGACATAAGAATAAAAAGCGTTTCAATTTCTTTTTCCGTGTAAACTTCAAAAAGATATTTCAATTCTTCTTGGTATTCTGAAAAATCATTTTGAAAATAATTATTTACTTTCTCTGTGGGACAGATACACATGGCTCTTGTGTCATGTGGACTTTGCTGAATAGTAACAAAGCCTTTTTTCATCAGAATATCAGCCAACTTTTTAACATTTTGCCTTGAGCAGCCCAGCAAATTTCCTAATTGGGTAAATGTTAGCGGTTCTTTCGATTGTCTGACTATTGACAGTAACATAAATTGTTTTAATGACACCTCTGGAATGTGGTTATCAAAAAGGGTTTGCAGCTTATTTCCGGCAATGAATAATGTACTGAAAATAGCCTTACTTTGATTTTCCTTGGTATTTGAAAATCTTGTAATCAAATCGTCTAATTTCATGTAAAGCCTCCATATAAGCAACTTGTTGCGTTTTATTATAGCAACAAGTTGCCTATGTGTCAATATGAATGACAGGAATGAATGGATTTCCATAGCCTGTTATACACGTTTCCACGATGCTGGTCTTTTGGTCTTTGGTTCAAAATAGTGTGGTACTGGTGGTCTATCTCTTGTTTTTGGTTTCTACTTCTTTACCGTACATGAGCATTTTTGTAGAAGTTGTAATATCCTTCGGATTTGATACCTGACTGTACTCCGGCAGGGCAAGCAGGGCAGCGGAAAGTTTCCCGTTGGTGAGAATGATTGTATGTATACTTGTGATTTCTTTTTCAAGATAAAGAATAGTAATTTTCAATTATACAAAGAGTAATAATCGGAAGATACATACATAAAAGTGACAATCTTTGCCAAAGTCCCTCAAATGCGATAATACTTCCTTGATACGCTGCTTTGTCCGCCATTACAAAGAAAGCAAAAAATAGTAAGGAAAAAGCAAAACAAATCAAAGATAAAACACCTAAGAATCCGTTAGAGATTTTGAAAAAATATAGTCCAGTAAATAATGGTGCAAATATTAAAAGCATAAATCCTATAGCAGAACTGTACCCATGTATCTTTGCGGAAATTGTTTTTAGCTCTTTAACTTCTCCTACTGGAAAAAAACCTGATAAAATACAAGCACCTATTGCATAAATACAAATTATAGCAAAAAGCATTATAGCTATTGAGTTAGACTTTTCTGCAATAACGGGATATAGCTTGAAATTGCATAAAAGCATTATAATCCCTAACACGATTAACCAAATATTATAGAGCATATGCAATGGTGCTTTTGAATTTCCTAAAGCACTCATTACTTGTGTTAAATGATTATATCCCTGATATGTTGGAGCTAACAGAAACGGTAATATTAAATCACCTATTAGGAAAAACGGTAATAAATCTAAAATTCTATTTTTCATCATCTGCTCCATTCTTAAAATGTCCTAATCCTTTCAAAATTTTTACAGCTACTTCTTTCATTACATCAGCTTTTACTACAGCAATACCTTGTTCTTCATCACCTAATACAAGCAGGGTATCTCCGGGGTTAATATCAAATATTTCTCTTGCTTCTTTAGGGATTACAATTTGTCCTCGTTCACCAACCTTTACTGTTCCAAATATATGCTTTCCCTTTGGCATAGACATTTAGTCCACCTCCTAGAATCATATTTTTCATATCAACATGAAAAGTATATATTATCTAAATTAAAATGTCAATTCTCTATTCTGTGGAGTTTGGAGATTTATAAAACAATATAACAATAAAATCTAAATGAATTTACCAATAATTATTAATGAGAAATGAGTGAGATTTCGTAGTCGTTGGTATTTGTGAGAATGTGTATAACTGGCTATGGAATTGGAATAGAGTTTTTCATGATTCCACAGCCTGTTATACACCTTTCCACAATGCTTGTCTTTTATTTTTTTGTTCAGAATAGTGTGGTGCTGACACCAACCAAAGTCCCTTACTGTGCCATGATTCTTTTCTTAATGTCTGTATTTTTCCGGAAATTCTTTAACTCCTCCGCCACATTCCTCCAATTAGTCAAACGGGCCTGTCCCATTGTCTGGAGAAAGCAAATCAAAGGCAACATACCCATAAATTCCTCTTACTTTCGCCCCTAAAAATTTAAATACTTCAAATACCTTTCCTCAAAGCCCTCTGCCAACGCCAGATTAAGGCCTTCTACCCTGTCCTTTATTCTCTCCAGCAGCTTTTCATTTTCCGGTAAAATGGATAAGGATTCCTCCGGTTTCCCTGTTTTTCCATAGGCAATGGCTCCCTGCAGGGCGCCGTTTCCAATCACCTGGATTTTGCCTTTAAATTCCTCCGGGAAAAGGCCGATTTCGATAGCCGCATCAACAGGCAGTTTGGTTCCAAAGCCCCCGGCAAGGTATACCTTATCCACCTCCTTAGACGTACAGCCAAAGGCTTCCATTAGCTGTTCCATTCCCGCCCGGATAGCCCCCTTGGCTAATTGAAGCTGACGAATATCCTGCTGATAGATGGCAATTTTTTCTCCTGCAGCCATACTCCACAGAAGATAACCGGTATTGGAATAGGGGGCCAGAAGAGCTCCCTCCCTATCCATAAGGCGGTTTTTCTTCAACTGAGCAATAGCTTCAATAATCCCCGTTCCGCAGATGCCCGTGGGAGGCTGCTTTCCTCCTATGGTTCCGATAACTGCACGGCGGTTCATTATCTTAACCTGATTAATGGCACCCGGAATACTTCCCGTTCCGCAGGTGATATTTCCCCCTTCAAAAGCCGGGCCTGCCGCTGTAGAGGCTGCCACCAGCCTGTTTTTATTTCCGATGACCATTTCCCCGTTGGTTCCCATATCCAAAAGCAGAGAAATTCCCTCTTCTTCAAAACCGGGACAAATCAGCAGGTCAGCGGTAATGTCACTGCCTACAAAGGCGGAAATTCCCGGAAGGATAATGACGGGAATGGAGTAAAAGCCCTCTTCCCCCTCCTGAGACGGGGCAATTTCTCTCAAAGTGGTTTCAATCAATCCCAGATGTTCACTGGAAAAAGGATGCTTTCCCAGAGACTCACAGGAATAGCCCATTAGTAAATGCACCATAGTGGTGTTAGCCGCAATAACGACCCTGGTAACGGATGTTCTTCCCTCTCTGGTAAGCTGCCTTATTCCCTGCAGTAAATCCTCTCCAATCAACTGATGAAGCTGGGCAAGCATCCCCTGATTGGCTGCAGCAATTCTGCTGATTACGTCTGCCCCATGCATTCTCTGACGGTTCAGGGCAGCATGGGTATCCAGAATTTCCCCGGTCTCTTCATCCACCAGGGCCATGGCAATGGTGGTCGTTCCGATGTCCACCCCAATGAAATAGTTTCTCTCGCTGCCGGAATGCTCACTCCCGGCTTCTGCCTTTTTTGCTCCTTCTACCAGAATATCCTGCTCATCCGCCTGTATCAGTTCCAGCACCACATCCCCTGCCGCACAGGTTTTGCAGGCCAGCCGCACTGTCTCTGCAAAAGAACCCTCATCCTGGCCGGATTTCAGGCTGGCCTCCTGGGACGTTTCGCCCAGAGCCTCCACCTTTCCCTCCAGAATCTTTACCTTACATTTTCCGCAGGTTCCTTTTCCTGCACAAAGGGCCGAAATATACACTCCGGCCTCCTGCAAAGCCCCAAGAAGGGTCTGGTTATCCCTACAGGGAATCTGCTTTTCCCCGATATTATTCTTTACCGTAATGGTCATCCTTTGCTCCTTCATCGCTCTTTATCCTTTCTGCTGTTTTCCATCATATTTTCTCACTGAAAATATTCTTATATCCCTCTCCATAAATTTCCGCTGCACTGGAAATAATCATAAACGCATCTCCATCCTCCTGCTTTACAATTTCCTCTACCTGAGGCGCAAGCGGCTGACGGGCCACACACATAATTACCCTCTTGTTCTTTTTGCTGTATGCCCCTTCTCCTTCCAGATAGGTAACCCCTATATCCAAATCCTCAAGAATACGGTTTCCTATCTCCTTCCAGTAATCGCTGATAATGTAAATCAGCTTTGCTCCATCAGTGCCGTACAATACTGCGTCAAAAACCACACTCATCAGCGTCACACTGATAACCGCATAAAAAGCTGTATCTCTATTATGAAAAACGAATGCAGATATAGCAACCACAATCAGGTCACAAATCATAAATAATTTTCCGGTTTTCAAATGAGGAAAGCGGATACGAAGAATCTTGATGATAATATCCATGCCTCCCGTTGTGGCTCCGCATTTAAAGACTGTTCCCAGAGCAACGGCTGCCAGAGAACCGCCTATTACCGAAGCCAGAATAGGGTCCCTTGTTGCCGGCTCATATGCCGCAAAAAAATTAGTAAACGCAGAGCTTAATACAGTAGTGTATATTGTAGTAAGAAGAAACCTGAACCCGAATCTCCACAGTCCCAGACAAAGAATGGGGATATTTAAAACCAGAATCAGTGTACCGGTCTCTATCGGAAGCAGTCGGTTGACAATCATCGCCATACCGGTCAATCCGCCAGGAGCAATATTATTGGGGTCTAAAAACATGCTGACGGCAATACCATAAAGCAGACTTGCCCCCAAAAGCACAAGATAAGTTTTTACCATATTTCTTTTCGATTTTCTTTTTTCTGTCATATACCAGTCCTGTCCTTCCTAACCTGTACCCAAAAGAATCTGCCTATATTTTAGGCAGATTCCTTAAAAATATAACACTATATATTTGTCCTCACTACCTTCGGCTGATACCCTTCCCTTTCCAGAGAATTGATAATCTGCTGCTTATGCTCCGTACCGAAAGCCTCCAGGGTAATGCGAAGTTCAACCGCTGCACTCCGGTTTATGCTGACAAACTGATTATGCTCCAGCTTAATAACGTTGCCGTTTTCCCTTGCCACCACACTGGCCACCCGGCTAAGCTCTCCGGGCTTATCAGGCAGTAATACGGAAACCGTAAAAATCCTGTCCCGCATAATCAGTCCCTGCTGGACTACAGAGGACATGGTAATCACATCCATATTTCCTCCGCTTAAGATGGAAACCACCTTTTTCCCTTTCACATCCAGCTTTTTTAAAGCAGCCACGGTCAGCAAGCCGGAATTTTCCACCACCATTTTATGA
>JBNMJJ010000114.1:0-7152 GCA_050873745.1 Lachnospiraceae bacterium
AGTTTATATTGCTGGATAATTGGGAAGACAGTTACTCTGAAGATTTTTGCAGAGAATACCTTTGGTGTGAGGAGCTTGGGGGAAAGGTGTATACTTTCCAGCTGTTTCGATTAAAGGACTATACCTATATATTTGAAGTTCTTTTACTGGAAGGGAATCAGGTAAGGAAGGTAGAAAGAGAAGTATGGGTGCCTCAAAGGCAAATACGCTTTAAATAGGGGGGACTGTAATCCTGAATGGTGAAAACAGGAATTTCATATCAAAAGATGATAAAGGAATATTGCAGGAAAACGCAGATTATTCAGACTTCATCCTTTTTCCAGGATGAAGAGTATAGTACCGGAGGAGGAGAAAAATGTCAAAATGGCCAGAAATACCATTAGTCACTGCATTGGGAGAAATGCTTGCAAAAAAAGATAATGAGAAATTAGAAGGGAGAGTTCGGGGAGCTGTAACAGCAGCGCCTATGACTGTTTCCAAAGAAAAAGTATTAGAAGCATTAAAGAGTTTACCAGAGATAGATTTTCCCTGTATCTGCAATGCGACTGTAATTTGTTCGGAGGCTACGGAGGAGTCAAAGCCTGTACATATTAAAGTGGATGAAGGAACGGTTCATCTGGCAGGCTTACGCGAGTTAAATAAGACAGATATTCAGCTGGAGGAAAATTTTTTGGGGTGTAAAAAATCTGAATCAGACTCCTGCTATATTATTGAGAACTACAGTGAATGGATTTGGGGTAACGAATGGCAAGGAGTAGACGAATCTTCGGCACAAGGCCCAGGACGAGAGAAGCTGAGTGTAGAAAAGTCTTTTATGGTTTGTACAGAATATGGAGGAATGATTTATTTTTATAATGATGGCCAGGAGGTTAGACCATTTATAGATGGAACTCAAATATGCTATTTGAGTGATGAATATTTGGAATGGTTAAAGATGGCTGAAGGATTAAAACTATATCCATATAGAGATACAGCAGACAAGAACGATGCACAAGCCGTACATAATGTGACTATGGGAATAGGTTTTACATTTGATGACACAGGAAGAAATTGGGATATTTTAAGAGAAGTATTAGGTTGGACAGATGAGCAAATAAAAGAAGTCATTGCGGGTGTGTATGCAGGGATAGACTATTCCAACAGTAATTATGTAATAACAGAGGAGCAGGCGTATGAGATATTGGATAGAACTATTCCATACTATATGGATATACTTAATCAGGCAGCCAGCTTATTTTATGAAGAGAATCAGATTGTGAGCTATTATATGCAAAATGAATGGGAAGCCATGTTTGATGCAGTTTATAATGGAGGAACGGGGACAAAAAAGAAAGAAGGTACAGATAATGAGGATGACCCATTTGGACAAATTAAAAATGAAGACTATATTCTGTACCATTATTTTAGAAGAGATAGAGTCGGTGCAGCAAAAGTTATAGATAAGTATGGAGGTGGAGGTCGAAGGAGGCTGAATCAGATTGAGATTTTCTTTTCAAATACTTATGATATGTTGGAGAAGGAACGCTTTAACGAGATTCGAAGAAAATATGGAATTTCAGAGCGACCAGATGCTTAGGAGAAAGAAGAGTGAAGCAAAGAAGAATAAAATTTAAGGGAATACTCATCATCCTTTTCATTCTAGTAACTGCATGTGGAAAGGAAGGTGACCAGGGAAAAAAGGATATAGAATCATCAGGGCATGCAGAAACACAAGAAGCAGAGCAGCTTTCCATAGATGAGTGGCATACCTCTCTGAATAGTCAGGAGAGCTTAATGCCGTCATTAAAAGAAGAGGAAAAGGAACAGATAGTTCAAATTTTAACTGAGAACCAAAGTGAATATGCTGAGATGCCATATTCGGGAGAACTGGTTCCCCAGGGATTAATCAGCAGGCTGGAAGAAGCGCTTTATGCCTATTGTAAATTTGGCGAAGAACGCAGTGACCAGCCGTATCGGGAAGCAGTGGAGGAGTTGGGGGGAGACAGCTATCGAATGACGGAGGAAGAGATTCAAAAGACGTTTATCGAAAATCTTCCCAATCGGGCCTTTACCTTTAGACTGAGCAATGGAAGAAGGATGTACTTGAAAACCTATTTTTTGCAAGAGGGAGGAGCCGTCTGCTATCTGTGGAGTAAAAGTGGGAAGAACTGGTTTTTTAAGGGGGAATTTATGACCATGTTTACGAGGGGGGAAGTGATATATTATGAGGATACCTATTATTATATAGGTCTGGAACCTGCGAGAGAAGAAGATGGAGAAAGCAGGGAAAATGGCATACGGATATTCCGGTTAGATGAGCAGATGAAATGGTCGGATAACCTGTTAATAAGATACGTCCCCGAAGAGTATAAGAGGGTTCCACTTTCCACTATAGAAGAAAAAGAGGGAGCAGCAGACTATATAGAAAGTCTGGATGCCCTTTTCACACTAAATAAAGCTATGGATACCTGTGGAAGTGCAGAAGAAATGATAGAGATAATCGAGGAAGGGGAAGTTCCAAGCGTTAAAAAGTATTCCTATGCGGATATGATGAATATAGGGATACCAATATATATGAAAAAAGCATACGCATGGAATCACATATATAACTGGTACTATTTAAAGATAGACTTCTATCTTTATGATGTGGCTGCAAATCAATTTATATTGCTGGATAATTGGGAAGACGGCTGCTCTAAAGAACTGCGCAGAGAATATCTTTGGTGCGAGGAGCTTGGGGGGAAGATATATACTTTCCAACTGTTTCGGTTAGAGGACTATACCTATATATTTGATGTTCTTTTACTGGAAGGAAACCAGGCAAGGAAGGTACATAGGGAAGTATGGACACCCCATAGGGAAATGCACTTCAAAGAGGGAGAGGAACTGTCACCGGTTATGTAGGGGTGCCTGTAACTGTATTTACTCATAACAGGGACAGTAAAGGCAGAGATTACGGATGCCGCTCATATTGGTGGAGAGGAGCAAAATGAAAAAAAGGTGTAAGTTTATCGGGATAGGAATAGTAGTGGTCATCGTGGCGATTGGAATTATCTTTAAAATTTATGGAGTAAAAAGCACCATAACTTCCACCCCCTTTAACCAGGATTATTTCAGTAACACAGCCTTTGTCCAATGGTTTACGGAAGAAATGAAGTATGAGATTTTGGTAAAGGCTGAAGAGGCCAAAGGAGAAATGCTGATGCCTCCCGCTTCGTTAAACCGTGATTATTTCGGTAAAGAAACTTATGGCCAATGGTTTACGAAAGAAATAAAGCAGGAGATTTTCTTAAAATCTGAAGAGGTGAAAGGCGAATTTCAGGAGGTAGTTGACACGGATTCTGTATTTCCACGAGGCCTTATCATAGAAGTGGAAAAAATATTATATCAATCGCTTGATGAGGATATGAATCGTTATATCTATTCTCAGGATGGAGACTACACCAGCTTGTATATGGAAGCAACCAATCGAATGGGGGCAGAGAAGCATTCACTTGAGTTAGAGGATATGGTTCGCCATTTTCCAGAATTGGCGGACAGGGACATAGGAACCAGATGGGAGGCTTACCGAAGGGTTATGAAAGATGAAAATGTCATTGAGCTGTTTCATATACCGTCAGAAGGGGCTGAAAATCACTATCTTTGTGTGCGTTCCTATGGCGGAAATAATGGCGCATGTTTTGTACAGGTATTGCAGTGGACAGGCGAAGAGTTTCAGGCGCTTCATGATTTTGATGTGCAAAACAGCGGCTGGGCAAGAGTCATTTTTTATGAAGGAGTCTATTACTACATCTTTTTACAATATAACTATGATTCGAAGAACTACGATGGAATCCGTCTCCATCGATTGGACAGGAAGTCTCAGGAGGAAACACTGCTCATCCGTTATCTGCCCTATGAATATGTATGGGAAATGCTATATGAGAACAAGGACGATGAAGAGATTTGTTTTATGTTGGAGGACTATCTGGAGGAAATCCGGGAGGAGCTGAGTTCCCCCCGGTATTTGGAACAGGGCAGAGACGGCGGCGGATATGTATTTATGGGGGACGAAAAGAAAGCAGAGTGTCCAAAAAATTGGGAAACGGGTGCTACAGATATAGATACATGGTATCAGGTGGATTTTACTAATACCGATACACCGATTCTGTTTAGAAGAACCCGTTTCGAGCCGTCCAATACATGGAACGTTCATCATTTAAGGACATATTTCTTTTATGAGAATGAAAAGACAGAGCAGTCCATTGAACTGGAGGAAATGGGAACAGGGCAACAAAGCCCTGTTAAAGAGGAACTGATATTGGTACAGCTTTGGTTCAAGGAGCTGGGAGGAAGTGTTTATACGTTTGGGTTGTATCGTGTTTCGGATTACAATTATCTGTTGAATGTGAGCTTAATTGAAGGAGAGAAGGTTATGCGTATCCGAACGGATATACTGGTGCCCAGAAGATATTTTGAATGTAGCAACCAAATATACAAAAATATGTAGGAAAATAAGGAGGAAATATCAGATGCAGAACGTGGACGAGAAGATAATCAAGCAGCGTGCGGCAATGGAAGAGTTTGAACGACAACGGTTTTCCAAAGAAACCATAGAACAAGAGAATAAGCAATCCATATTTGAAGGGACAATAGAAATAAATAAGATTCCGGTAAAGTTTTCCAAGCGTATCCTTTTCGATGGACAGATAGGGATATGGATGCCGGAGGATTTTGAAGAGCTGAGTCAGGAAAATATCAATGCCATTTATCTTTTGGGAAATAAACCGGATATGGTTTTTGGCAATAGCTATTTAAACTTTTCCATAGGTTTTCACCACACCGAAAATGAAGTGCCGGATGAATATATGGGAGAGTTTGGCAAGCTGGCCAGGATGATTTTAGAGAAAATGGGGCCAAAGACCAATATTTACACCCAGAAGACAGAAGTGAAAGACGAGCACACCATTTCCTGGCTGGAGCTTACGTCCCATACGGTTACGGATACGGTTTATAATATCATGTTTTTTTCGTCCTTTAAAAAAAGGGTATTAATCGGCTTTATTAACTTTCATTATCGATTTCTGGAACGATATAAACCAATAGCGGATGAAATACGAGAATCATTTCACTTTATCACGGAGGATTAGCTGATGGATACGATTACACATTTAAACCTTGCCGTAAGCGGCTTTCCATTTTCAAAAATCATTTCTTTGGTTATCAGCCATGCGCCTAATCAACATGCCCGTGCAGAGATTGTGGGAGAGGTAGAGGCGGCTACAGCCCAGGACAGTCTGCAGCGGGTAGATGAAAAGACCATGGTTACGATTACGACTACAGCAGAGGGACAGCCCTCTACTCTGTTTTGTGGCTGTGTGCTGGGGGCTTCTTTACAGCAGGATAATGCCTATTGCCGTGTGGTGTTGAAATTATCCTCTACCAGCCGTTTGCTTGATGTGGTCAAGAAAAATAAAACCTATCAGAATACGGCAGAAACCTATGGACAGATTATACAGAAGAATATCTCAGATACGGCAGATTTACATATGATGGTTTCGGATAAGGCTATCGGAAGCCTGCTTATGCAGTATGGAGAAACGGATTGGGAGTTTGCCCTTAGAATGGCTTCAAAGCTGGGAGCGCCGCTAATCACCAATTTATCTTCGCAGAGAGCGCAGCTTTATCTGGGGCTGCCGCCGTCCGGGAGGACACTGGAGGAGGATTCTTTGTTTTTCTCCTATGGCAGCAACCAGAGCCGAAGTGGTTCTCTGGAAGCTATGGCTCAGGATTTTGCCCAAGAAACGGTTCAGTCCTATGCCTATGGGTATCTGGGAGACAGCCTTTCTTTTAATGGAAAAAGAAATATCATCAAAACGGTAAGGGCCTGCCTGAGAGACGGAATCCTGCAGATGGAGTATGGCTTGCTGGCAGAGGGCGCAGCAGCAGCTTTGGGCACAGGAGGTGGCTCAGGAGGGGCAGCCCGCAGCGGACTTGCCCCTGCGGACAGTGGGAATACGCAAGCCTCCGGGAAGATGATGAAAGGAAAGGTACAGGCTGTTTCAGGAGACAAGGTACAGGTATTTCTTACTTCGGTGGATAAGGAATATGATGCCGGAGGGAACTGGTGGTTTCCCTATTCTACCACCTATTCCTCCAGCGATGGTAGCGGCTGGTACTGTATGCCGGAGGTAGGGGATGAGGTGCTTATATTCTTTCCTTCGGGAAATGAGGGGGAGGCTTTTGCTGCCAGTTCCGTATGTGCATCTCCTCCTTCCAATCCCAGAAATAAAAGCTGGAAGGCCCCGGGAGGAAAGGAAATCCTCCTAACCGATGAGGGAATGTACATTATTGGAAAAGGGGGAAAGATTTATATTAATTTGACGGATGAAAAAGGAATCGAGATTCATTCCGATAAGGATATTCATATTTCCTCTGAGGCAAATGTGAAGATTCTTTCCTCTGCAGAAGTGAATATTGTGGCAAAGAATCAGGTCATCATCGGAACAGAGGATGCTTATCTTGACATTACCAAAGGAAGTGCGACCCTTGCCGCCAGAGAGGTATTGATTAATTAACATAAGAAGGGTGAAAAGGCATGGTGATTAACAATGGCAAACAGTTATAGTGAAATGTTTGAAGAAGAATTTTATCCCGCAGCTTTTGCATCAATGGCAAAAGAGGTGATTAGGGGGTTTGATGAGGAACAGGAAAAAATCACACAGGGAGTAAAGACTTATCTGAACGGGTATTTAGATGATTTGTGCAGGCTGCAGGAGGCGGGACTGGCTGGAGCAGTGGCGCAAATCACCCTATCTCTTTTGTATACTTCTTTTGAAGAGGGAAGGACAGAGTTCCGAATAGACAGCTATGAAGAAGGGGGATTTTTGTATACGGATACGCTGCTGGCAGAACGGCTGCCGGCTTTCTGGCTGACTGAGAAGATGAGCATTCTGACTAAAGAACTGGAAGAGCGGGCAGTGGAAGAAAAGCTCAGGCGTTATATCCGTCCCGCAGGGCTGGAGAGGCTGAAGCTTCGCGCCCTTAGAAGCCTTTTATATTATTTTTGCAGTCGGTTCCGTTATGTGATAGCAGATGCACTGGACCAAAAGCGTTTGGCGTCATTGGAAAAAGAAGATAGCTTTATCATCAGCATGGGGGAATATCAGGATTGGCAAAAGGTGATTTTTGCAC
>JBNMJJ010000115.1:0-7120 GCA_050873745.1 Lachnospiraceae bacterium
AGTCTGGCTGGTTTAAGGCCAGGATAAACCAAGTTTAGGCTTAAATAAAAATAAGGGCAGCCAAGATGTGCAGGCTTGTGCATCTTCCCGCCTTTTTTATGTACTAAAAACAATCCGCCGCAGGTGAAGAATCCTGGGGACAGAATTCTTTATTATTGGAAAAAATATAAAATATTGGTACAATGCAGTTAGCAGCTTATTTAAAGAAGCTGCCCAGGCAGCAGAAGGAGAGGTAAAATGAAAACAGAATGGTCTTTAGAAGAAATATATAAGGGGCTGGAGGATTCTGCCTATGAGGCGGATGTAAAAGCAGCCCGGGAGACAGTGGAGGAAACTAAAGCCTTAATAGGGGAGCTGGAAACGGCAGGAGAAAAGGAGATGGCAGAGAGGGTGCTGCTTCAACAGGAAAAGGCAGCAAAGCTGCTGGAAAGGCTGTTTCAGTATGTCAGCCTGCGCCAGTCGGTGGATACGGGGAATGGAGATTTAATGGCCCAGCTTGGCCGATTGCAGAAAATTTATGCAGACTATACGCCTTTGGAGACTGCTCTCAACCGAAAACTGGCCCAGATTGAGGATATTGACCGGCTGGCCCAGGAAAGTGAACTGGCAGCGGCTTATCGCTTTTTATTAAAGGAAAACAAAGAAAAGGCCCGGTATCTTTTGTCCAATGAAGTGGAGGAAATGATTGCCTCTATGAATATGACCGGAGGGGCCGCCTGGGAGCAGCTTCAGGGCTACCTGACTTCTACGGTAAAAGTGGATTATGAAGGAAAAACCATCACCCTGTCGGAGGTGAGAAATCTGGCCTACAGCCCGGATAAGAAGGTCAGAAAAAATGCCTATGAGGCGGAGCTGGCAGCCTATACCAGAATACAGGACAGTGTGGCATTTTCCCTGAACAACATCAAGAATCAGGTAACCATGCTGGCAAAAAAGAGGGGCTATGCTTCTGTTTTGGAGATGACTTTGCAGCAGTCCAGGATGAAAAGGGAAACGTTGGATGCCATGATGGGAGCCATTCAGGAATATCTTCCCATATTCCGCAAATACCTGAGAAAAAAGGCGGCTTTGCTGGGGTATGAAAAGGGGCTGCCCTGGTATGAGCTATTTGCTCCGCTGGGAAAGGCAGACCGCAAGTTTTCGGCAAAGGAAGCGGGAACCTATCTGGTGGAGTGCTTTGGCGACTTTTCCTCGGATATGTCGAATATGATAAAAAGAGCCTTCGATGAGGCATGGATTGATTTTTATCCCAGAGAGGGAAAGAGGGGCGGAGCCTTCTGCTCCGGTGTGGCCCAGCTTGGACAGAGCAGAATTATGACCAACTTTGACGGCAGCTTTTCTTCCGTGGGAACGCTGGCCCATGAACTGGGACATGCCTTTCACAATATGCAGGTGGAAAAGGAGAGAATACTGAACCGGGAATATTCTATGCCGGTGGCGGAAACCGCCTCCACCTTTAATGAGGTGCATCTGGCAGAATATGCTCTGAAAAATGCCGTAGGGGATGAACGGTTAAATCTTATGGAAAATGACTTAAAAGAGCATACTCAGGTGATTCTGGACATTTATTCCCGCTATTGGTTTGAACGGGAAGTTTTTGAGCAGAGCCAGAGCAGGTTTTTGATGGCAGAGGACCTGAATCAGCTTATGATAAAGGCCCAGAAAGAAGCCTATGGAGAGGGATTGGATGAGGCGTATCTTAATTCGGGAATGTGGATTTGCAAGCCCCATTACTACAGCCCTGATTTGAGTTTTTACAACTTCCCCTATGCCTTTGGAAGCCTGTTTGCTCTGGGGCTTTACGGTATGTTTAAACGGGAAGGAGAGGAATTTGTAGGAAAATATAAAAAGATGCTTAAGGCTACGCCTGTCTGCAGTGTAGAAGAGGCAGGAGCCATGATGGGAGTGGATTTGTCCAGTCCGGATTTCTGGCGTGAAGGACTGAAAGAACTGGAAAAAAGAGTAGACAGTTTTTGTGAGCTTTTTTAAAGGCTGATGTCTTAAGTTAGATTGCTAAAGATGAATAGTAATGTACAGATTGGGGATAATGGAGTAGAGAAAAAAGTATGGTATTTTCAGAGATAAACAAGAAATTAGAGGCAAAAAAGCATACCACTCTGCACTATGCGAAGAGAATCTGGTTTTCCGGTGTGTGGCTTACGGCGGTGTTGCTGCTTGTACAGGTTATCATTCTGTTGAATGTTTTTCTTCGGTTTGGCAAGGATTCTCCTTATGTTTTTGAATTTCTGGGACTGCTCAGCAGTTTGGTGATGATTTATATCATTAACGACAAGTCCAACCCGGCTTATAAAATAGCCTGGATTATTCCGGTTATGCTTATGCCTTTTTTCGGAGGAGTATTATATCTTTTCGTGAAGCTGAATTTTGGTGCAGTGGCACCCAAACGAATTCTGAATGGCAATTTAAACAGAACAAAAAAATACGCTAAAACCAGTGCCAGGGTGAGAGCAGGGATAGGTCAGGAAGAGGCCGCTTTTGGAAAGCTGGCGGATTATATTGAGCAAACGGGAGGTTATCCTGCCTGGAGCAATACTTCTGTTTCTTACTATGCTTTGGGCGACGACACTATTGAAGTATTGGTGAAAGAGCTGAAGAAAGCAAGGGAGTATATTTTTTTGGAATATTTCATGATTGAAGAAGGGATATTCTGGAATCAGATACTGGAGATTTTGGAAGAAAAGGCAAAGGCGGGGCTGGACGTCAGGGTAATGTATGATGATTTTGGATGTGTGGCTCTTTTGCCCAGAAAATATCATGTGTCGTTGAAACAAAAGGGTATCCGGTGCAGGAAGTATGCTGCTCTTACGCCCTTTCTCTCCACCCATTTGAACAATCGGGACCACCGGAAGATGATTGTGATAGACGGAGCGGTTGCGTTCAGCGGAGGAATCAATCTGGCGGACGAGTATATCAATGCTTATGATAAGTACGGGCATTGGAAGGATAATGGTTTTTTGCTCAAAGGTGACGGGGTATATAACTATACCATGATGTTTTTGCAGATGTGGAACGTGAATCTTGCCTCTGCAGAGGAAGATTTTTCCAGGTATCTGGGGAAGAGGCCCGGGACTGAGGGGACGACGGCGAAGGCGGCAGAGGCGGTCTGGCAGCAGCGCCCGGGCTATGTCATTCCCTATGGGGACGGGCCTCACCAGTTGGAAGATGTGGCAAAGAATGTTTATATGGACATTCTGAACAGGACGAAAAAGTATGTCTATATCATGACCCCTTATCTGATTTTGGACCATGAGATGCAGCAGACTTTGGAGCACGCTGCAAAGTGCGGAGTGGATGTGCGGATTATTATGCCTCACATTCCTGACAAAAAGGTGGTTTTTTATATCGGAAGAACCTATTATCCGCAGTTGATTCGTGCAGGGGTGAAGATTTACGAGTATACTCCCGGCTTCGTACATTCCAAAACCTTCCTGTCGGATGATGATATGGCAACGGTGGGCACCATCAATCTGGATTTCAGAAGTCTTTATCTTCATTATGAATGCGGAACACTTTTCTATAAGACGGAGGGGCTGGATAAGATAAAGCAGGATTTTCTGGATACCTTTGAAAAATGCCAGTCGATAAGCCTGCAAGACTATCACAGGTTGCCGGTGCTGCAAAGAATAATCGGAAGAATTTTCAGGGTGTTCGGTCCGCTGTTGTAGAGGGCAGGAGATTGTGCTGGTGCTGTGGGGCCTGGATTATGGCTGGGAGGGATTGTGAGCCTGGGTGATGCCTGGGGGTGTGTTTGGAATGGATTGTGAGCCTGGGTGGTGCTTGAGTTTATGTTTGGAATAACTTGTATACCATGTTTAGCCCTCGGATATATTGTATACTTGGGCATATGTAAAATAATATTTATGCTATGCCCAGAATAGGGATAAAAACTTGATTTTCCAGCCTGTTTTTCGGGCTGGATTTTCTGTTTTGGGCATAGGTGATTTTTTGGTGCTTCATTGCCCAACAAGAGGCTGATTTCTGGGCAGGGGTGAAAGTTTTTTCTGTATATGCCTAAATGGGATAGTTTTTGGGCTAAATTGCACTTATTATTGTCAGGATTTGGGAGGTTTTTACTTACTTTTTTTCTATATGCCCGCAAGGGTGGCTGGAAGGTTATGAATTAGGGCAGTGAGAGAACTCTGGGGGCAGGGACAGGGGAGCAGAAGGGGCCAGGGAAGAGTAGAAGAGGGCCCAGGAAGAGTGAAAAAGGGTTCAGGAAGAGTGAAAGAGGGCCCAGGAAGAGTGAAAGAGGGCCCAGGAAGGTTGAAAAAGGGTTCAGGAAGAGTGAAAAAGGGCCAAGAAAGGTTGCAGAAGGGGAAAGAAAGTCCACAGAAAGTTAGGGCTTAGAGAAGCAGGAGGAACAGGAAATCAAGTTAAAGTTAAATTTAATTCATCATAATGTGTTTTATCATAGGTTTTGCACATACTATAACTGGTGCGGTTGCGCAGATTTAAGATGCGGCAAAGCAGCATTATGGAGGATAGTGCAGTGACAGCGGCAGAATGGAGGAAAAGATGAAGAAAATTGCTTTATTTGATACAAAATCCTATGATAAAGAATGGTTTGATAAGTGCAATAACGAGCGTTACCAAATAGTTTATTATGAGAGTAAGCTGAGTGAGCAGACCGTAGAGCTGTGCAAGGGAGCACAGGTAGTCTGTGCCTTTGTTAATGACGATTTGAACCGAAGGGTAATCAAAAGGCTGGAGGAAATGGGAGTAGAACTGGTGGCCATGCGCTGCGCCGGTTTTAGTAACGTGGACTATCAGGCAGGAGGCAAGAAGATAAAATTTGTCCGTGTACCGGCCTATTCACCCTATGCGGTTGCGGAGTTTGCCATGGGTATGCTGCTCTGCCTTAACCGGAAAATTCATAAAGCCTACAACCGAACCAGAGAATTTAACTTCAATATCAGTGGACTGACGGGAATGGACTTGCATGGAAAGACGGTAGGCGTTATTGGAACAGGAAAGATTGGACGAATATTCATTTCTATTTGCAGGGGCTTTGGAATGAAGGTAATGGCCTATGATTTATATCCAGATTCAAAGGCCGATTTTGAGTATGTACCTTTGGGAAGGCTGTTTGCGGAAAGCGATGTAATTTCGCTTCACTGCCCGTTGAGTGAGCAGACCAGGTACATTATCAATAAGGCCGCCATTGGACTGATGAAATCCCATGCCATTCTTATCAACACCTCCCGGGGCGGCCTGTGTGAAAGTCAGGCTCTATTTACCGCATTAAAAGAAAAAAGAATCGGTGGAGCGGCTCTGGATGTGTATGAGGAAGAAGCAGAGTGGTTTTTTGAAGACCATTCGGAAAAAGGGATTAAGGATGATACTCTGGCCCTTCTTACTGCCATGCCTAATGTACTGGTTACTTCCCATCAGGCCTTTTTAACGGAGGAGGCTTTGGAAAATATTGCAGAAGTGACGCTGGCGAATATCGATGCTTTTTTTGCCGGGAAAGAACTGGTGAATGAAATAAAGTAAAATTGACAATCTTCCAGCTAAGGGATAAGATATATCTTGATAAATAATATGGCTAACGGAGTATTGAGCTTACAAAAGGAGTCAACAAAAGGAGTCAACAAAAGGAGTCAACAAAAGGATGAAAAACAAACCCGGGATAGATAAAAGTGTACTGGAGAAAATCAAGCTGGTCTGCAGTGACGTGGACGGAACTATGGTAGAAGAGGGAAAAGGAAAGCTGAATCCGGAATATTTTGAACAGATTCTTCGGCTGAAGGAGAAAGGTATTCGTTTTGCAGTAGTGTCGGGTCGTAATTATGAAAGTACAAGGTCTCTTTTTGAACCGGTTTTGAAGGATGTTCTGTTTATTAATGATAATGGAGCGGTAATTCGTTTTCAGGACAAGGTGGCTCGTGCCCATACGGTAGAGCCTGGACTGGTGCAGGAAATCGTGAAGGATATGGAAGCCATACCGGGATGTGCCACTTATGTCTCCGCTATGGGCGGAAGTTTTGCCCTAAGAGAAAATTCGTCATTTTGTGACCTTTTACGAAAAGACTATCAACTGGAGGTTAGGGAAGTAGAGCGTATGCCGGAGGATATTCCCGAGGATGCCGGGGTAATGAGCTTTGGTCTTTACCATCCCGAGGATGTCCAAATAGCTGAGAGAGAAGAATTTATCAGAAAGTGGAATAATCATCCCAAGGTGGAAGTGATGGCAGCCGGGCAGATGTGGCTGAATGTTTGTCAAAGAGGAATCCATAAAGGAAGCGCCCTGGCAGAGATTATGGAGCAGTATGGCTTAAATAAGGACCAGGTAATTGCCTTTGGGGACAATATGAATGACTATGAGATGTTGAGCTCGATTCCCAACAGTGTGGCTATTGGGAATGCCCGCAGGGAGATTAAGGAAATCTGCCGCTATGTGGCGGATACCAACGTAAATGACGGAGTTTTGCAGATTTTAAGGCTGCTGTAAAAGGAGGAAAAAATGCGTTTTGTGATTCAGCGGGTCAGCAGGGCCTCGGTTACTGTAGAGGGAAAGCAGATTGGTTCTATTGACCAGGGATTTTTAGTGCTTATCGGGGTGTGCCAGGAAGATACAAAGGAAATTGCGGATAAGATGATAAAAAAGCTGGTTGGTCTTCGGATTTTTCAGGATGAACAGGGCAAGACCAACCTGGATTTGGCTGCGGTGGGCGGCAGCCTCCTTCTGGTCAGCCAGTTTACCCTTTATGGAGACTGTAAAAAAGGAAACCGTCCCAGCTTCGTCCATGCAGGGGCTCCCGATATGGCCAGAGACTTATATGAATATATCATTGAAGAATGTAAGTTGCGTGTAAAAAAGGTGGAGCGGGGTGAGTTTGGAGCCGATATGAAGGTGGAGCTAATCAATGACGGGCCCTTCACTATTTTATTGGACAGTGACCAGTTGTAGGGAAAGATGAGCTGCCAGAGGGCAGGTGGAAAGTGATACATAGGTGACGGGGAAGGATGTTTTTACGAAAAAAACGGCTGATGTGGATTTCAACCAATCCACATCAGTCGTTTTTTTATTGCACCAAATCTATTCAAATCATTTTGAAGCAGGGGCATCCGTCACCAGGTCCATCAGAAAGCCATAGCC
>JBNMJJ010000116.1:0-7103 GCA_050873745.1 Lachnospiraceae bacterium
GGACAGGGCTATCGTCTCCACGCCTCTTTCCAGGGACAGCCCGAAATCTTCTCCCCCTCTTACCTTATTTCCCGGCGCTTTCATGCTGATAATCAGGCCAATGCTCTCTGCAATCAGGGGAAGGGCCAGTAAAAATACCCGTTTATTTTTCTTTTGGAAAAAGTCCGCTGCTCCCAGATAAACGGCAATGATGAGCGAAAACAGCGCAGCCTGGTAGTTGGAACCGCCCAGCAGAATCATAAAAAGACAAATCCCTACATAGTATTTCCACTGATATTTTGTGGTGAACCTAAGCAGCCAGTAAGCCAAAACCTGGCACATGGTAAAGGGAAGCATATAATGGGCGCACCCATTAAACCAGAAGATGGATGACTTTGGATTTGGAATAAAATGAATATTCAAGATTAAAAAAAGAACAATAATCAGCCTTCGGCTGGATTTGTCCAGTTGAAAGCTGTTCTTTAATATTTCCTGCGCCAGCAATACCGTACTTCCAATCCAGCAAAACAGCACGATAAAAGCCACGATAACGTATGCTTTTTCGCTGAATACCTCCGGCTGCAGCGAAAAGATAAAGATACTGAACCAGGTTCCCTGCCAGCCATAATAATAATGCTCCACCGTTCTTGCGGCTGCCTTCAGTACCTCCCAGAATGACCCGGAGGCAACCCAGGCTGCCCTCGTAAATGTGCCGTAGCCGTAATCATCCCCCGATGCACGATTGACAAAGGAAAGATACACCACTGGAAGCATGGACAGAATAAAGATTCCCAGCCCCGCCCAGGACATATTTCTGACGGACAAAAATCCCCCTATTCTTTTACAAATTCTATTGACCATATTTTTCATTTCTTCCTCCATGATGCCGCTTTGCGGCATCTTAAATCCAGATACAGAATGCCATTTTTCAGGTATTCTTCGGTGTGAGCCCGTTATATGCTTCGCATAAGCCTCTGAACCTCTTATCCCACGCACCTCCCAGACATGATTCTTCCCTCTGGCGTAAGCTTTAGAAGTTTATTCTCACGCTAACAGTATACCCAAGATGTTATATCCTGGCAACACCGTTTAATCTACTTTACTCCCGGTCAAAAAACAAGGCATATTTTAATAGAATTAAAATACGCCTTGAAACGGTTACTTATTCATTTTTCTTTATGGCATAACCTCTATTGATGCCGCTCTGCGGCATCTCTAATCGGAGGGGAGAATGCCCATTTTGGGCATTCTCCGGCGTGAAGCTAGAACTTCTTGGCGAAACAGCCCTTGCTGTGAGCCTTAGAAGTTCTCTTCACGCTACTGACCTGCCTCAATGCCTGAAATCAGTTCAGCTACATCCTCCGCATATATCTGCCTGCCTTCCGCATTCAAATGCACTCCGTCCGCCAGATACTGATTCTTATTGACTCCATCAATGCCCATATCGTGATACATATCTATAAAATAAGTATCGTATTCATCCGCTACCGTTGCCGTCCCTTCCACATATCTTTCCAGGCTGTCCACATTGGGGTCCGCATACTGTTCACAGTAGGTAGGCCCAATGAGAATAATCTTTAAATCCGGATAGGCTTCCTGCATCTTAGCCACTCCATGACGAAGCGCTCCCACATAAGTAGTCATGTCAAACATATCCTGAGGATAAATCTTTACCCGGGAGAAAAAGTCATTCAGGCCATAGGCAATAACCAGATAGTCCACCTCATCGAAATCCACTTCTTTAATAGGTTCATAAGCGGAGGTCTGACTGAGGAAACTGTCAGGAGACACCTCTCCCTTTGCCGCATACATCAAACCGTTCAAAGACCAGCTGCTCCATCCCTCCAGCATATTCGTGGTTTCCGACACTACCGCCGCTGTACTTCCGCCGATTGCACAGTTGAAAACCTTAGCTCCCAGCATTCCCTCCAGCTTCTCGGCAATCCCGTCCACTCCACGGGCAGAATCCCAGATACTGTCACCGAATACCGCTATTCTCAGCTTATCATCCTTCTGGGGTGCCTCCCCCTCTGCCTGATTGGCAGAAACCGAATTCCCAGAGACCTGATTCCCGGAAACGCTCATATCCCAGTTGCCGGAGACGGTCAGGGACTGCTGTTCCCCCAGTAAATCTTTGGCAAACTGGGTAATCCCGCTTTCCTCTTCTTTCTTCGGTGCATCCTCCTCTACCAGAAGGCCATCTGTCGTGGTCGCTTCTTTACCCCATACATAACTTTCCTCTGTCCGCAGGAGATTTCCTATTAACAGAAGCAGGGCCACAATAATGATACATTCCCCCAGAAATACTACATTTACTTTCCTCATTTCCTATCTTCCTCCATATGCCCACACCTTACAGGCTTATTACTCTCTGTCCACTTTATCTATTTCTAGCATAAACCTGATTTATGCATTTTTTCGGTGGGAAATCCTTAAGGTTTCCTTAATTTACTATCCTTTTTTCTATTATCAGTAAATTCTGCAAACGTGAAAAAAGCCCCTTTAGATATATCCACCTCCTGCAACTTAAATGCCTGCGGTATTGCCATTCCGTTATCCTCCATTGAAATACAAGCCAAGCCGATTGCATCTCTGACCATCATAATCGCATCTGCCATAGTTCCTTTAGGTTTCACTTCATCATTTGCTTCAGTAAAAATTTTCGTGTTATTTTAATCTTGCACAGAGGTCTGAGCAGCATACTTTGTTCCTCTAAGTTCTCACTATGCCCCAATCTCTCACAGAACTCGTCCTGAACACTGCATTCGTATTTAGAATCAACTCCGTCACATTTGCCTATCTTTGTTAGCTGTATAAGCTGACAAATGTACTCCAATCTTTTCAGTGGTATTTTAGAATTAGTGCAGAATAAATTTTATATAATGTTTTATAATTTTCATCTTTGCGTGTGGATTTGAACGTGTTACAATGTTTTTAGATAAGAACAAGCAATATTAAGACAAGCGGGGTTGAAATAGCCCAGAAGTCCAAATATGAAGATATGCCATGAAGAAATTATTTTGTCTTACAATTTCCCTCAAAGCAGACGAAGGCGATTTTTGGATTACGTTTCCCAATATTCCTGAATGGCTAAATGAAGAGGCTGCCGCTCTTGGTATGAGCTTTTCGCAAGTATTACAAGAAGTGCCGATTCACAACATTGGTATAAAATAAAATTATCAACTGCTTCCCTTAAGAACAAAAGCGGCAACCATGACAATATAATATGCTTACCGGGGTAGCCGGAGGACGTGCTTCCACCTGTTCCGAGCCTATTCGGAAAGGGGGTGGTATTCATGTATGTGACCTGGAGTGAGTTAATCGCCTTTGTCGCCATGCTTACAGGTATTATAGCCTTAATTGTAGCAATACATAAAAAATAGTCGTCCCGCCCTAGCAAAGCTGACAACTATTTTTTAGTCAATCTTTCGCCGGAGCAGGTGAGGTACATTCACCTTCCGGCTATCCTGTTAAGCATATCATAACCCATTCTCATGAATTTTACAAGCCAAAAAACTACTCCGGTTAAAATTATCAAAATATCTGTCGAAAGAAAAAATCTTTGCTCCTCTTACCTCCATCAGTATACTTGTCTATAAAAATATGGTATAATCTCGTTATTTCAGGAGGTGAACAATCAAAATGTCTTCCATGTTTTCAACACGGATTACCCGCAATACATCCAATTTGATTTCCAGCTTAAGTTTCGGCATCTATGTATTATTCTACCTTTTTTTCGCTATTTATGACGGAGCTGTCATCGGTGTGGATTCTCCCACCTATATCCATATGAGTTTTATCCGTGAACCCTTTTACCCTTTATTGCTGGCTTTTTTTCGATGGTTCAATGAAAACTCTTACCTTGAATATGTAGTCATTTTTCAGAGTCTCCTTATGGCTGCTGCCGGCTGGGCACTGGCTGACTATCTGAGAAAAAAATTGAAGATTCATTCCCTTTACAGTGTCCTGCTCTATTTTGTTCCCATTGCTACATCCTTACTTTGCCGTTTTGCAACAGGACGCAAATCCATGTTTACAAACAGCATCTTATCAGAAGGAATAGCAACCTCATTATATTTGCTTTTTATCCTCTTCCTCTTTCGTTATACGCTGGAAAAGAGGAAACAATATCTGATTATCTCCGCTGTATTGGCTTTTTTCATGATTTCCACCAGGAAGCAGATGCTGATGGTGATTCCCCTGTTCTTTTTAAGCATTATTTTTTCCGGCTTACTGAATCAAGGAGGAAATTCTGAATCCAACGGACATAGCCGAAAGCTGCTTCCCGCCATCGGCAGGGGATTTTTGCAGGCCACCCTCATCAGCCTGGCTATACTTTTTGCCTCCAATCTACTTGATTGCAGCTACAATTATGTACTCAGAGGACAATTTACCAAACACAGCAGTGATAATCGCTTTTTCACTACCATGATATTCTACAACGCAGAAGAATCCGATGCCGACTATATTCAGGATGAAGAAATCCGGGCCTTATTTCTGAAAATCTATTCTATCTGCGAAGAAAAGGGCTACCTGGGCTTTCAGGCAGAAAAAGGCTGGCTCAATGAAGTAAATCACTTTGGGGATAACTATGACCACATCCAGATTGATACCATATGGCCCATCATTCTGGAAAAAGCCAAAGAAATAACCGGCTCTCAGGATACCGCAGTAAAGGATTTGGAGGTTGACCGGATAAACCGCATCATCATCCAATCCGTTTTGCCCCATCAGCTACCGGAGCTTTTCCACACTCTGGTCAATAACTTTCTGTCCGGCCTGGTCATTACCATAGCCCCACTAAAGCCTGTTTTCATCGGCTTCAGTATTTTTATTTATCTGGCCTGCATCATTTTATTCGTCCGCCTATGGATTATACATCGCCGCAAACCGTCAGAGGGCAGTTTATATACCCTGTTGTTCTCCGGTTTTACCCTGATGGGGATTGTTTCCAATCTCACACTGGTATCTGCCGTCATTTTCTGTCAAACCAGATATACCATTTATAATATGCCACTGTTTTATCTGGCAGGAGCATTGCTGCTTTACCACAATGTCTCCCCATATATTCTAATGAAGCATAGAGAAAGGAAGCGGTGATTTAATCAGCGCTTCCCTGGATAAAAATCACTATAGAAATACAAAAATTTAAGCCGTAGCATCACTCAATTTGCCACGGCTTAAATTTCACTCATTCTATTTACATCACTATCATAATTATCCATGATTACTGCCTAAGATAAATCAAGCCTCATTTACACCGTTTTTCCTTAAGTAATCCATCACCTCCTGCCGGATTTGTGGCCTCTCAAAACTTAAGCACTTATCATGGTCCCCCATTTTTGTTTTATCACCCTCATAGTAATAAAACTTTATCATATAATTAATAAAAGTGGTTGTTATCCTGATACCATCACTCCTGGTTTTCCAGATAAAATCACTTTCATCCATTACCATTCGCTCCACCTCTTTCAGCATAGCTGTCCATGCCGCTTTCTCCTATGTCTTACCAAACCTTCTGCTGTCAGGTTTCAGCCTCTGTGTATTATGGTGAAACTTTCTTTCTATCACATAATACCTTAACCTTGCCTCAAAATTCCTTCCTCGTCATTTTTCCGAATTTACAGGTAATTTTTCCCCTGATTTCTTTCCCGCTCAGACTAAAATCCCGGATTACTATTGAAGCCTCTCATTCATACAGGCTGTCATAATCAAAATTCATGTAGTAATCATACTCCCACTGAATCAAATCCCGATAATTCTTGCTGGTCACCCTGCCGTAATCCCTGGCAATCCAGTCCATTATGCAGTCATTTATTTCTGCCACATAGTGCTCCTTATCCCGATACAAATCCACGTCCCCGGTAACCTTCGTCTCTCTGGCGAAGCTGTAGAGCTTTACATTGTCACATCCCAGCAAAAGCTCAGTGGCAACCGCCTCCAGCTCCAGTTGCTTTTCCAGCGTTCCGTCCCGGTAAATGGACTCCCAATAAAGGGCGCTGTAGGGCGTATAAAACAGTAAAAACTGGGTATCCGGATACTTATTTGCCAGATTCACAATATTTTCCGTAATATTCTTACGCACCCTTTCCTTCGTTCCTTCGGTTACCTTTTCCATAGGCAAAATCTCAGCGCTTCTCTGATAGGTCTGGGAAATACTCTCCCAGCCCCGTCCAGCCTCCCAGGAGGAATACTCATCGAAGGTGGTGCTTTCCTCTCCCTGCAGGGTCATCAAAAGATTGGTAAACAGCCCCTCAAAGAGGATGGTTTTATTCCATACATAGGACACATCATTCCAGAGATTATCATCGTATAAATATTGAGGGTACTCCTCATAGCCCTGCCAGTCGTACTCCCGGTTAAGACCGTTATAATCCAATCCCCAGAGAACATACTTCACCTTATTGCCGCTGCTTAAAGCCGCATCTACGGTGTCCGCTACCTCCTGAAAGCCGGCACCGGAGAAGGTAATCTTAATGGCTTTGGTTTTGTACAGTTCATCCATCAGGGTAGTTTTAAAGTTCTGGTTCATGCTGCTTCCCGTAATCAGGGCGTCATATTCAAAGTTTTTGGCAATCCCATAGTTCATATACCGCTCGGAATAAAGGCGGTAGGAAATCCCGGGCACAGCTCCATGATAGTGAAAATAGGGGTCTACCATCACCATAGCCGCCAGAATCAGCAGCAATATCCCTGCCGCTCCTGACAAAGTGGTCAAAAACCAAATCTTATATTTTGGCATGTTTATCACTTCCTTCATCCTTACTCCATGTCTGAAAAAATTTCACCTGCAAATCCGTGTTCATCCGCCGAAGGCTCTAAGAATGCGGTGATTTAATCAGCACTTCCTTAAATCATTATCAGAAGTTGAAATACAAAAATTCGCTTACATCACTCAGAGAAATAACGCACCAAACCAGAAGAAGAATGGCTGCCAGGCTTCTTTTCCCATTATATCTGTCCGACCGCATCTTCTCCTGTGTATTCTTCATCAAAAAGACGGCTGCCAAAAGCCCGGCCAGAATCACCAGAAGGGGCAGTTGGGGAAATTGGTCAAACAAGCCGTTCAGCCCCAGCCTTCCCAGGAAACGGACTTCCACCAATCGATTCACAGGATACAGAAC
>JBNMJJ010000117.1:0-7080 GCA_050873745.1 Lachnospiraceae bacterium
GCCTTTGGCGCTGACTTTGACTGTGACAGCAGACTGAGCAGTCTGTCCCAGCTATTCTGTGAAAGAACCGGTTCCTCTTTTCCTGCTGTAGTTTTGTTCTCTACAGTGTTTTGCTGTTCTTCCTTTGTGGCGCTTTCCTCTCCCATAAGGGCCTTTTCGCTGATGACGACATTTTTTTCCGGTGCCGGTATTTCCTCTGCCGGAGCCTGAGCCAGACCTTCCTTCCCCTCTGTCTGAATCACAGCCGACGGTTCCCCCGCCTGAAGAGGAAGGGAGGTCTGCGGCTGCTGAGGCTGCTGCAACGTTTCTGCCTGTACAGCTTCCCCGAAAATCTGCTGAAGCTGTCCTATAAATGTCCGGGCCGTCTGAATATCCCCGGACTTTATCCACTCCCCAAGCTGATTGCCTATACTCTTTCCAATCTCTGTAAAGGTATTGGAAAGCAGATGCTGATTATTTTCATACAGGGAAAGCTGCTGTAAATTTTCGGCCGTAACGGGCATATTCATCTGCCTGAGGGAAATAATGTCCGCCGGATTGGCATCCTTAAAAGCCATTACCTCCCGGTACACCTCCTGCAGGGATTGACGGTCTATGGGAAGTCCTCTTTCCATCAGGGTCTGCACCATTCCCAGGGTTCTGTCATTAAGGGGGATGCCTGCCATATCCAGTGCCTTCATGGCATTGGGGTCTACTGCCGTATTGGTAAACAAAGGCATCAGGGACAAACCTGCGCTGTTATTGCTTTTAATCTGAAAAGCCATCAGGGTCCCGGGAGTCAGGCTCATTCCCTGGTCCAGCCTGGCATCCAGAATCATCTGGTTCATCACCGCAAGCTGTACCTCATCTCCCTTAACCGAAAGCACCTCTCCCTGTATGGTCTGCCCTGCCTGCAAAGCCCGCATGGCCCGCATTATCTGCATATTCTGCGGAGTCTGGGTGACCTGCACACTGCCTTCTCCTTTGGGCTGGGCAGTCACGGTCTGTCCTTTTTGCAAAAAGCTGTTTAATAAATCAATAGCCATATAGCTGCTCCTCTTTACCGCAATCAGAATAGAAAGTTCTTGATAAAAGAGCGTCGATGGATAGGGGTAGGCCCGTATTTCTTCAAAGCCGCAATGTGGCTGGCCGCCCCATATCCCTTATGGGAGGCAAAGCCGTATTCCGGAAAAGTACGGTCATATTCCACCATCAGACAATCTCTGGTTACTGTGGCAATGATGCTGGCCGCTCCGATGGATCTACTTTTTGCATCTCCCTTAATGATGGGTATCTGCCTGCATTCTACCTGGGGAATGGTTACTGCATCATTTAATAGTATATCGGGTGAAACCGATAATTTGCTGATAGCCTCCCGCATAGCTTCATAGGTGGCCTGGAGAATGTTGATTTCATCTATTCTTTCCGGACTGGCAAAGCCCACTCCCACAGCCACCGCCTGCTCCATAATCTGCTCATACAGCTCTTCCCGCTTTTTTTCACTCAATTTTTTGGAATCATTTATGTATAAAATTTCACAATCCCTGGGCAGGATAACCGCACCGGCCACCACAGGACCGGCCAAAGAGCCTCGCCCGGCTTCATCTATGCCGCAGATATGGGTATATTCACTATAGCGGTTTTCATATTCCCACAGGGCCGCCGTCCTCTTCCTCTCTATTTCCAAAGCCTCCAGCTTTTTTTCCGCCTTCTTTATTTCCTGCTTTACCCCGGCTCTCTCATCCTTTTCATAGAACTGGATTAAATACGGCAGTTCCCTCATTTTTGCATTGGTAAATTTATGTTTAATCAATCCGACTGTTTCTTCCACATTTATTCCCCATGATGCTACTAAAACGGCATCTAAAATCTGCGGGGAGAATGCCCGTATTCTGTGCATTCTCCGGTGTGAGTCCGGCATATGCTTCGCATAAGCCTCCGAAGTTCTTTGCGCATGCCCCTTGGGCATGATTTGCCCTCTGGCGTGAGCATTAGAACTTCTTCTCACGCTACTGATGATTCAAAATCTCCATTTTTGACAGCGGCCAGATTCTTACCCAGGCTTTTCCCAGAATATCCTCTTTATGAATATTCCCCACACTGGGGTCTCTACTGTCGCTGCTGTTATTCCGGTTATCTCCCAGGACAAAATATTCATCTTCCCCCAAAGTGATTTCCCCCTCCGCCAATCCGGCAGAGGCCATACTCTCCATGCCATAGGACTCATTCAAGGCCTCACCGTCAATGTAAATGGTTCCCTTAGGGTCGATATAAACCCTCTCTCCAGGCATACCGATTACCCGTTTAATATAGAATTGACTCCTATCCTGAGGATAGGGAAAAACGATAATATCATAACGTTTGGGTTCACCGAAGCGATAGCTGATTTTATCTACAATCAGGTTATCCCCATTGCTCAGTGTGGTTTCCATAGAACTGCCTACCACTTCCGTACGCTGTCCTACATACCGGACAAGCAGATAACAGGCGGCAAGCACCACCAATAAATAGAGACTGGTACTGAGAACTTCTTTTATTACTTTTTTCATATTTACCTTCTTCCCTTAGTTTTCCGGCTCCTCCAGAGTCATCCTGCCCAACCTTCCGCTTCTGAAATCATCCATCAGAATAGAGGCTGCTTTCCCATAATCCAGCTCCTGGCCTTTTTTATAGCAGCCCCGAATTATCGCTATCTCTTTCAGTGTTTCTACAGCGCTTTCTTTTGCCGCAAAGCCATAACGCCCCTCAATGGCGGTGGGATAGCTGCCCTTCAAATAATCCAGCAAATCCATAGCCAGCTCTTCTTCAATCAGAATTTCATCATTGATAGAGCCGATAAAAGCCAGTCTCATTCCCACCTGCTGGTCTTCAAATTTTGGCCATAAAATACCGGGGGTATCTAAAAGCTCCAGACCTTTTCCCAGGCGAATCCACTGTTTTCCCTTGGTCACTCCCGGCTTATTCCCGGTTTTGGTACATGCCTTTCCGGCATAGGCATTGATAAAGGTAGATTTGCCCACATTAGGAATACCTACCACCATAGCTCTCACCGGCCGGTTGATAATCCCCCTTCGTCTGTCCCGCTCTCTTTTTTCCCTGCAAGCCTCTTCCACCGCATGCTGTATGCTTTTCATTCCGGTTCTGTTTTTGGAATTTATCTCCACTACGGTGATGCCCTGATTCCGAAAATATTCCAGCCACCTCTGATTCATTCTGGGGTCTGCCAAATCCGATTTATTTAAAAGAATCATCCTTCCCTTACCCTGCCCCAACTGGTCAATATCAGGATTGCGGCTGCCAAGCGGGATTCTGGCGTCCACCAGCTCAATCAACAAATCGATTAACTTTATATCCTCCTGCATCATACGCTTTGCCTTCGTCATATGACCAGGATACCACTGATAATTCATCTAAACCTCCCTTTTCTTATCGGACAAAGCCGACAAAAGAGTCCCTGCTGCTAAAATGAAACCAGGCCCTTCCTTCAATCATTCCCCGGCTAACGGGCCCTATATTTCCAGAACGGCTGTCTTCACTGTTATTAACGTTATCTCCCATGACAAAAAACTCGTCTGCCTCCAAAATAAGCTCATTCTCTGCTATCCCCGGGTCCATTATCTTGTCGTAGCCGTAATCCACTATGCTGCCGTTTACATACAGCTTGCCGTCCTTAATCTGAACACGGTCCCCGGGAACGGCTACCACTCTTTTCACATAATAATGGGTGTTTCGGCTTCCATTGGGCTGAAAAACCACAATGTCCCCTACATCCGGGCTGAGAAGAAGATAGGAAAGACGGTTCACCAGAATCTGCTGTCCGCTGTAAAGAGTATTCTCCATAGACACGCCGATAACACTGGTTCTCATCCCAATAAAATACACCAGAAAAAAGGCCGCAAAAACAGCGCCACCCACATGTAACATCCAACTGACCGCCTCACGAATAATCTGGGCATTGATATTTCTTCTTTTTCGGTTAAAATTCAGTCCCCGGCCTCTTCTCATTAGCGCACTCTCCGCAATTACCATTTACAGCTTTATAGTATACCATGTCAGAGGAAAAAAAGAAACAGGCTGTCTCATGAAACATGAAACAGCCTGAAAATCGGCAGCCAGCAAGTATCTGCACAACTGCGAAAACTCTTCTGAAAATGATTAGCGAACCAGTTCTTTAACCTTAGCCTTCTTACCTACACGGCCTCTTAAGTAGTTCAGTTTCGCTCTTCTTACCTTACCTCTTCTTACTACTTCGATTTTCTCTACGTTAGGAGAGTGTAAAGGCCAGGTCTTCTCAACGCCTACACCATTGGAGGTCTTTCTCACGGTGAAGGTCTCTCTATTGCTTCCGCCCTGTCTCTTTAAAACCACGCCTTCAAAAACCTGAATTCTTTCGCGGTTGCCTTCCTTAATCTTACCATATACTTTAATGGTATCACCTACTGCAAACTCTGCAATATTCTCTTTTAACTGTTCTGCTTCAATACTTCTGATAATTTCGTTCATTTCTTTCTCCTTTTCTCAGGATGTTCATAATGCCATTCTTGCAACAGAGGACCATCGATTCATAATAACTTAGACAGTATACCATATTCATGGGATAAACGCAAGCAAAAAATGGATTATTTTACTCCTTATCCTTCTGCCTGTATTGGTCATACAAATCAGGCCTTCGGATTCTGGTTCGTTCCAGCGCCTGCTCCTGCCGCCAGCGTTCAATGTTCTTATGATGGCCGCTGAGCAGCACCTGGGGAACCTTTTTCCCCTTCCATTCCTCGGGCCGGGTGTACTGGGGATATTCCAAAAGCCCGTTTCCGAAGGAATCCGTTTCCGGCGACTCCTGATTGCTCAGTACCCCGGGAACCAGCCTGGAAACGGCGTCCACCATGACCATAGCCGGAAATTCTCCCCCCGTAAGGACATAATCTCCGATGGAAACGTGATCCGTAACCATTTCCTCCAGTACCCGCTCGTCTCTTCCCTCATAGTGTCCGCAAAGCAGAATTAAGTCCTGTTCCCGGGCCAGCTCCTTTGCCATTTCCTGATGAAATACCTGCCCCTGGGGCGTTAAATAGACTACCCGGGGCCGCCTCCCGGCTTCTATTTTTTCCAGAACAGACAGATAGGCATCATAAACCGGCTGGGCCTGCATCAGCATTCCGGCTCCGCCTCCATAAGGATAATCGTCCACCTTCTTATGTTTATCCAGGGTAAAATCACGAATATTCACGGCTTCAATGGATAGTAAGCCTGCCGAACAGGCTCGTCCGATAATACTGGTATTCAGACCCTGCAGCACCATCTCAGGAAACAGGGTTAAAATGTGAAAGTTCATGCCGCTCTCCTCCTGTATTGTCTCCTCTAAGTCCACTATCGCAGTCCTTCCATCACATGGACCTTCATTTTTCTTCCTTCCACATCAATTTCCAGGATACATTCCCGGATGGCAGGAAGCAATAAGGAGGAACCGTCAGCCAGAGTAATATCATAGACATCGTTTGCCCCGGTTTCCAAAACCTCCTTCAAGGTGCCCAGCAGCTCACCCGTATCCTCATAAACCTCCATGCCCAGAAGGTCCGCAACATAATACTCATCCCTGCCCAGAGGAACCGCATTCTGTCTGGTGACAAAAAGGGATTTTCCCTTATAGCATTCTATATCGTTAATGCTGTCAATTCCTGTAAACTTTAAGATGACAAACTGTTTGAAAAACTTGACATTCTCTACGGTCAGAAGCCTTTCTTCCTTTCCCGTTTCCAGAATCAGCTCCATTTTTTTCTTAAACCGTGCGGAATCACTGGTGGTGGGAAAAACCTTCACCTCTCCTTTAATCCCGTGGGTGGAGGAAATCACTCCTACCTGAAATCTTTCTTCCATAAGCCCTCTCTTTTGCCCCGTGGCACTACTATACTTTCAGCCTCTGCTAAAGCATTTTGCTAAAAGCAGAAGAAAAGGGATACCTAAAAGCATCCCTTTATCGCTGATTATCTTTTAAACCTTAGATAATATCTACATCTACCTTTGCTTTTTCTCCTACAGAGGCAGCTTTTACCACAGTACGGATTGCCTTGGCAATGCGTCCCTGCTTACCGATTACCTTTCCCCTATCGGAAGGCGCTACATGCAATTCTACGGTAATGTTTCTTCCATCACTTTTCTCTGTTACGACTACTTCGTCTGGATTATCCACAAGTGCTTTTGCGATAACTTCAACTAATTCTTTCATAATCCACCTCCAAAAGCGTCTTTTTCATTTGAATGATTATTTCAGGACACCTGCCAGTTTGAGGATTTTGCTAACGGTTTCAGTAGGCTGTGCTCCATTTGCCAGCCATTTCTTTGCCAGTTCTTCATTAACCTTAAATTCGCTGGGATTAACGTTAGGATTATAGGTTCCGATTTCATCGATACATTTTCCGTCTCTTGCCACTCTGGAATCTGCCACAACAATTCTGTATACAGGATGCTTCTTGTAACCCATTCTTCTTAATCTGATTTTAACTGCCATTTTTCATGACTCCTTTCTTACTCATGGAGGTTCTTCCTCCGTATCTTTTCTTTTATTTATGCAGGACAAATTATCCTGTTAAAAAGGAAAACGGAATTTTCCTTTTCTTCCACCCATAAGGCCAGGCATCTGTTTCATCATTTTCTGGCTCTGTTCAAACTGCTTGATAAAGCGGTTCACTACCGCAATATCCACTCCCGCACCTTTGGCAATTCTATGCTTACGGCTGGGATTTAAAAGTTTTGGCTTCTGCCTTTCTTCCGGGGTCATGGAAAGCACAATCGCCTCCATGCGGGCCAACTGCTTTTCATCAATCATGGATTCAATCTCACCCATTTTTGCGCCCATGCCCGGCATCATGCTTAAAATACTGCTTAAGCCACCCATTTTACGCATCTGCTTCATGCTTTCCAGATAGTCCTCAAAGTCGAACTTACCCTTTTTGAAGCGGGCAGACATCTCTTTGCCCTTCTGCTCGTCGATGTCCAGACTCTCCTGTGCCTTATCGATGAGGGTAAGAACGTCTCCCATTCCCAGGATTCTGCTGGCCATCCGGTCAGGATAGAACTGCTCCAAATCGGAGAGCTTCTCGCCCA
>JBNMJJ010000118.1:0-7066 GCA_050873745.1 Lachnospiraceae bacterium
AAGCTCCTCCCAGAAGCAATACTCCTGCCAGCAGTCCCCAGCCTCTTTTTTTCTTAAATGACTTTTTCACCGTTTTCCTCGCTCTCTTCCTTCAGACAGCTTTCCTCTTTTACGTTTGCCGGTCTTTTCTAAGGAAACACTGATTAATTCAGTGTTTCCTTTGAGCCTCCGGCGGATGCACACGGATTTGCAAGGGAAATTGCTGCTTCGCAGCGCAAATCCGGTGCAAGAAACGCTTTAATCAGTGTTTCCCTAAAGCAAATTTATCTGCCTTTCTCCTGCTCGCAGCGTTCCCTGATAGCGTTTAAGCCTGATTGTTCTTTCTATACATACGGCATTCATCCTGTGGCTGCCTGCTTCGCATTCCTCCAGATTTCCGTTCAGGCCAAAGCCTATAGGCCAAAAATAATAGTCATTTTCGCCGTATCTTACCATCAGAAACCGGAAATACCAGGCCTCTCCTTCCCCGGTTACGGCTGCCGATATACACACCTTATTGCTGTCGGATATGCTGTATTCTCCCAGATAAATCTCGTAAGCTCCCTGTTTTCCCGCCTGGGTCAGCATGGCCTCTATTTGTTTTTTTAATCCTCTGGTAAATCCATCCTCCGCAATGGGTTCCAGCCCCATTTCTTCCAGAGGCTTTAAGGGAATTTCCTCTTCTCCCAGCCAGACCAGCCCGTCTCCATAATCCAGCGAAATGTATTCATAATTGACCAGAGTAGTCGGCAACTGTCCCGGATTGTCCTGATAGTTGGCCCCTTCTATTCTGAAAAACTCCATATCTCCATCTTTATCCACATATACCGGGCACTTATTTCCTTCCTTATCCAGAATAAAGTGATTCACCTTATCCAGGGGAACAAAATACAGCACGTCTTCACCGGTATGCCAGCCATACATGGCGACTTTTTTTCCATAAAACTGCCTTACCTCTCCTGCCTGATAATCCAATTCATTCAGGCCGAACCATTCTGCATAGCTGTAGATAAGACTGATTCGGTTGACCAGCTCCTGCACAGACAGACTGCGAATATCTGTTTTCTCCACCCTACGGCTTTTGGGGACAGCGTCCTCCCTGGCTTCTGGTTCCTGTGCCGTTACCGTCAATGTAATTACTCCCAGATTATTCTTTAAAATATGGGCAATCATCTCCTGATTCTTTTGGGGGTAATCCGAAAACACTCCCGGACTATCAGCATATTCTTTATCGTAAGCGGAATAGACGCCGTCAATATCGCCGTGGTCATAAACGGCACAAAGAACATATTCCCGAATCCCGTTTCCCACGACCGCAGCCTCCACCATGACATCGCTGCTGCCCGCATACTCACAGGGCATACGCTCCAGACGGTTGACATAAATCTGATATTCTCCATATCGCCCTGCCTCTCTGAGACGCCGGGAAAGATAATCCTTTACCGCTTTTATGTATTCATTATCCGAAAGATGGATATTTTCCAGACCTTTTTTTGACTGCCTGGAAAACACCACCTCCGTTTCGCCTATATATTCAACATCCTTTGCGGAATACAACAGCTTTCCTTCCTCTTTTCCCACTTCATAAAGAGTAATCGTGCTGCTCACCGGGGTGGTTACCGGAACGGCGCTCTCCTCCATCCACCAGTCCTCTATACGAAAAAACAGATAGCTTTTCTTCCTTTTTGAATAATAGGCAGGATGAGAGGCATCATCCAGCTCCATAACCGTATTTGCCTTATTCTGCGGCAAAAACAGAAGCTTATTTCCTCCCAGAAGGTACACCGAAACTCTGGTCTTTTCCTCTTCCTGCAACGCTCCCAGTTCCTCGTACTCCACCGAAGACAGCCTTATCCTGTTCTGCCGGAAATAAACGTATTCTATTTTCTCTCCGATTTCCGGCAGGGGCACCCCATAGGAAATCTCTGTGGGGGTAACGGCTTCTTTATTCTCTGCCGGGGCTGTTGAGGCCGGTTTTTCCTGCCCGGTTGTTTCCGCATGTTCGCTTGTTTTCTTCTGCCCTGCCGTCTCCGCCTGTCCGCTTGTTTTCTCTAATCCGTCTGTCGTCTCCTGCCCGGCTTCCTGCTGCCATATGACACCACTGTCAGCCTGCCCATTATCTTTGCAGCCTGTAAGCCATACCGCCCACAATGCCGCCGCAATGGCTGCAGCAGCAAATCTTCTCTTTTGTCCCACTATTTTTCCCTCCTGTACCTGTTCCGGATTCCGGCTGCCTCTGATGCCTTTTATCATTTGACTTATTTTAACATAGAATTGCATCTTTTTTGCATCTTTTTCCCACATTCTTACCCTTCTTTATCCGAAATCCGCCATTGACTACCGGAAAATTCTGTTCTATCATAAACTATACTGAAAATTCCACTTTAGATTGGAGGACAACAATGGCAACAAGAATTCCTGATAACTATGAATCCGCCCTGGACTTACACGATACCCAGGTGGGCATTAAAACGGTAAAAGATTTTTTCCAGAATTTACTGGCAGAGCGGCTCAATCTTCTCCGTGTGTCCGCTCCCCTGTTTGTGGACCCTGCATCCGGTCTTAACGACAATTTAAACGGCGTTGAACGCCCTGTGACCTTCGGCATTAAGGAGATGAACGACTACCATGCGGAGATTGTACACTCCCTGGCCAAATGGAAACGCTACGCCCTCAAAAAGTACGGCTTTCAAAACGGTGAGGGCCTTTATACCGATATGAGCGCCATCCGCCGTGATGAGGATACGGACAATATCCACTCCATCTATGTAGACCAGTGGGACTGGGAAAAAATCATCGCCAAAGAAGAGCGTACCATGGAAACCCTCCAAAACGTCGTCCGCACCGTCTACAAGGTACTTCGCAAAACAGAAAAGTACATGGCTATCCGCTACGATTATATTGAGGAAATTCTTCCCCATGACATTTATTTCGTTACAACCTCTGAACTGGAAGAGATGTTTCCCGACAACACGCCCAAGGAAAGGGAATACTACATAGCCAAGGCCAAAGGCGCTGTCTGTATTATGCAGATTGGCGACAAGCTGGCAAACGGCAAGCCCCACGACGGCCGGGCTCCCGACTATGACGACTGGGCGCTGAATGCGGATATTGTGGTTTACTATCCTGTACTGGACATCGCATTGGAGCTTTCCTCCATGGGCATCCGTGTGGACGAAAACAGCCTGAAGGAACAGTTGGAAAAAGCCGGCTGCACCGACAGGGCCCAGCTACCCTTCCAGAAAGCTATTTTAAATAAGGAACTTCCCTATACCATCGGCGGCGGTATCGGCCAGTCCCGTATCTGTATGTTTTTCTTGAGAAAAGCGCATATCGGTGAAGTGCAATCCTCCCTGTGGCCTGAGGACACCGTCAGACTATGCGAAAACAGGGGCGTACACTTACTGTAAACAAAAACTGTTTTTAAAGGAGATTGTTAAATGGACATCAGACCTGCCAAAAAACAGGATATTCCCGGCCTTCGCCAATTACTGCTGCAGGTGAATCTGGTACATCATCAGGGCCGTCCCGATATTTCTAACTACGGATTGGGAAAATACAACGAAGAGCAGCTCGAGGAGCTTTTAAAAGACCCCCGGCGTCCCATTTTTGTGGCTGTGGACGAAAACGACCAGGTTCTTGCTCATGCTTTCTGCCTTTATCAGCAGTATGAAAACGACCCGGTTCTTACTCCTGTTAAGACTCTGTATATTGATGATATTTGTGTTCTGGAAAGCTGCCGGGGCCAGCATGTGGGCCGGAAAATGTATGATTATGTGGTGGCCTATGCAAGAGAAAAAGGCTTCTACAACATTACCCTGAATGTCTGGAGCCTGAACGAGCCAGCCATGAAATTCTATGCTTCTTGCGGGCTGAGGCCCCAGAAGGTGGGAATGGAAATGCTTTTGTAGGGATGAAGTTCTCTGTAGAGAGCTGGTTCTTGTAGACGGGGTTTGGGGGAGGCTTCTTTTGAAATGTAATGCATAAAGGATGATTTTACCATACCACCACATTACATTGGCTGGCGGCTCATTTGCGGCAGAATAGCACAGGTGAGAAGGGTGGAAATCGACCAGCAGTGAGGAACCGAAGCTGGACGGTTCGGCAAATCAGAACTTGTCAAGGTAATGATATAGCAAAAAGGAAAAAGACTATGAAATTAATTTATATTATCATTGTCTCACTAATTATATTGTTGTTAATAGTATATATCAATCATCAAGTTCACTTAAAAATGGAGGCAGAGTTACGTTCACCTCTTGGGCAAATTGTTGAAGTCAATGGACACAATATGAGTGTCTATAGCGAGGGAACAGGTGGCATGACGCTTGTTTTCATGTCGGGCGCAGGTACCTGTTCTCCCATACTGGATTTCAAGTCTCTCTACTCCCTTTTAAGCGATTCATACAAAATTGCCGTCGTAGAGAAATTTGGATATGGCTTCAGCGATATTATTAATAAAAGTAGAGATATTGACTCGATACTCGAAGACACAAGAGCCGCACTTACAGAAGCAGGATTATCTTCACCCTATGCCCTTTGTCCACACTCCATGTCAGGACTTGAAGCCTTATATTGGGCACAGAAATACCCCCATGAAGTATCCGCAGTTATCGGACTTGATATGGCTGTGCCGGAATATTATGACAGCATGAACATAAATGTGCCACTTATGCGCATTGCAAGCTGGGCAGCAAATATGGGTATTACTCGTTTTATTCCGGGAATTTCGGATAGTGACGCTGTGAAACATGGCACATTATCGGACATAGAAAAAGAAATCTATAAAGCCGTTTTCTACAGTCGGACAGCAACTGCAACGATGATAAATGAAACTGGATGGGTAAAGAAAAACGCTGAAAAGGTGGATAACATGGGAGTTCCACAACTCCCAATGCTGTTACTCATTTCAGACGGTTCTGGCGGAACAGGATTTGATAAAGAAACATGGCGTAAGATTCCAATAGAATATATATCAAAAGTTGATGATGGGAAATATATAAAATTAGATTGCCCACATTATATCCATAATTATGAGTACAAAACAATAAGCGAAAGTATCACTACATTCTTGTCAGAACAGTAACAATTCCAGCTTGTTTTGGTGAATTTACCCTTGACAAATGCTCTTTTTTGAAGGAATCTTCTTTTTTGAAAGTTGCGTTGGGCATAGAGAGGAATTTTGCCTCGCAGTACCCTTTCATCATTGAAATATCCTGAATCTAACTGCTAAATTATATGCAGAGGGGCATAGGAAAAATAATTCTTTTCCTATGCCCCTCTCTTACCTTAATCTTGGGCATGAGAACATGATTTTTAGCTCTCTGCCCTTTCGCTGTAGAATTCAAGACTTTTTTCAGCTAGAATGCTAAATTTCCGGGCACGGGGGGTACAGTTTTTTCCTATATGCCCCCCAAACGGCCAAATTTTTTCTCTACCCGTCCCTCTATTTCAAACTCATTACCTAAATAAAAGTTTCTTCATCTCATCATCCAGAGAGTTATACCAATTATCAAATCCATACCCCTTCCACGGCATCGCTCTGTCAAAATGGTATCTCCAGGGATAGTGAAATTCTCCGCTGACAGGGTTCTTTATCTTTCTTACATCTCCTTTAACTTTTCCCGGATTACCTACCACCACCTCATACTCATTAACATCCTTTGTAACAATAGCGCCTGCGCCAATTAAGGCATCATTTTTTACTTCGATGCCTGGCAATAAAATGGAATTCGTTGCAATAATTGCAAAGGAATGTATATGACATCCAAATTCATTTTCCGATGGCGGCGTTGGGTCATTCGTCAGAACAACATAAGGGTAAATCCAAACACAATCATCAATCTGAGACATCATACCGATATGAACATTACTATGTAAACGTACATAATTGCCTATTTTGCAGTGTCCCTGTATATCTGAAAGAGTTCCTATACTAACATTATTCCCTATGTCCGCCTGTTCACGAATTGTAACCTGATGACCAGTTTGAAAATTGTTTCCAATTTTAGAACCGGAATATATAATACTTCCACTTCTGATTATTGCATTCTCCCCCATAGTAAGTTCATGCTTATGATACTGTCTGTCGAGAATATAATCCATTTGATATTCACCGATAATACAGTTGGCACCTACAACACCATTATTTCCAATGGAAACATCATTTCTTATTATGGTATTACTGTCAATTAAAACATTATCTCCTAAGGTGACATTATCTTCAATAATGCAGTTGTTCTTAATTACAACATTCTTACCCAAAATAACATTCTTTCCGACCAAAGAATGTTGACCAATTATTGCTTCCATGATTTTTTCCTCCTAAAAGTGTACTTTTTCGATTTTCTTTTAGGAAAGTGGTTTTTGTGCAATTTATATTATATTTTTCTTGATTTTGAAGTATATTTAGATATAATTAAGTATAATTAGACAGGTCTAATTTGGAATAATCTAAAATCGAAAAAGTACACTTTCTCGATTTATAGTATATCCGTGAAATCTAACCTTTGCCAAATTTTTTAGCCTTATCGTAGAATGTTGTTTCCGCCATATTACAGGCTTTTGCCGCTTCTTTCTGGGTCAGTTTCTTGTTTTTCCACGCCTTATGAACTTCATGGAAATTATCCGGCAACGGTTTTGGCGGTCTGCCAAATTTTACGCCCCTTGCTTTTGCTGCTGCAATTCCCTCTGCCTGCCTCTGTCTGATATTCAGACGTTCATTTTCCGCCACATAGGAAAACAGCGCAAGTACAATATCACTGATAAATGTCCCCAGCAGATTCTTCTCCCGTCTGGTATCCAGCAAAGGCATATCAACCACAACAATGTCTGCCTCCTTTTCTTTTGTGATGATTCTCCACTGTTCATTCAGGTCTGCATAATTTCTTCCCAGCCGGTCAATAGACTTCACAAACAATACTGTATTTTTGTTCAATTTTCGCAATAATCTCTTGTACTGCGGTCTGTCAAAGTTCTTTCCCGATAATTTATCCATATAAATATTTTCCTCCGGCACGCCCATTTCCAGCAGCGCTATCCTTTGCCTGTCCTCATTCTGCTCACGGCTGCTGACACGCATGTATCC
>JBNMJJ010000119.1:0-6971 GCA_050873745.1 Lachnospiraceae bacterium
ATCCACAACAGGCCCTCTGACATCGTATAAAACATTATTCAATTTTGATGATTTCCTTATCTCTCTCATTGTGTCCGCTCCCTTCGACTCTTCCCTTTCCTTCTTCTGTATGGGTTCAATTTCTGTTTTTCCGGTTCCTTCAGCGATTCCGCTTTGCATTGATTCTCTCCTTTTTTCAAAGGAAAGTTCAGTTTCCGCCTTTTGCACTAGTTCAATTTCGCTCCCAGGGGCGGCCAAATTACCTCTTAACCATTCCCTGTCTACCCTCAGATACTCTGCTAAAAACTGCAGAATATTCTCCCGGGGAACCGTCTTCCCGCTTACATATTGGCTGATGTGGCTCTTCCCCAGCTTAATTCCCTTTTCCTGCGCCGCACGGATAATATCCACCTGCTTGATATTTTTTCCGGACATCGCTTCCTGTAATCTCAGGCAAAAAACATTGTCCTGCATCCTGCCAACTCCCTTCCTCTTTTTTGCTATTATACTGTAAAAGTTCAGTTTCAGTTCAACTTAAGTTCAATTTATTGTACTATATGCTTTCCGGTTTTGCAATGGTTTTATTGATTTTAGTTCAATTTTATTTTTAACCGTCTTCTCATGATTGTCCATAACTTTATGACCTCCGTTTTTTAGAATATAAAAATGCAGTGACGATTTTACTCAATCACTGCAATCACATTCTGATATTTATATACAAAAATACTTTTCGACGGATACCACATTGCTTACATTATCTTTATTTAAATCAGAAGCTATTTTATCAATCAAATATGCCGGGGACACAATCACCAGTTCGTTATGATACTCACTTCTGATAAATTCATCATAGCTTAAAATGGGGACACCGTTGTATTCCTTCATGTCCGGTTTTCTGTCCACAAGGCAACTTATCTTACATATTGCATTCAACTTTTTACACAAGGCTTTTCCGAGATTTCCTGCTCCGTAAATAACAACATTGTCCGGAATGTCCACGTTATTAATATCTATCTTTTCTACTTGAGTCAATATTTCATACCTGCTCTCAACAGCCGTTAGTCTTTCATTCTCTGCCTTCAGGTAAAATAGCAAATTTCTGTTTTTCTTTTCTTCGTCAAAATTGTTCAGCAAATAATCCCTTAACTTTTTGTTGCTGTCAAATAAACTTCTTAAACTCCGCACACTTAAATAATCGTTACATCTATGATACCTGGCTTTAAAAAAAGGATACTCTAATTCAGTATCATCCGGCGCATTTACCACAATATAAATAATTTCGTTTCTTAAATACCCCCCCGATTAAATTTTGTATATAAGCTGTATTATTTTTAACATAATCGACTTCATTGGGTGAAATAGCTCTCAAAAAACACGTTCTTTCCTGTATTCTTCGTTTAAAATTCTCTATTCTTCTTTTGTATTTTTCACACACTAAATCATATTCATCATCAAGAGAAGTTGTAATTTCATGACTAAAAGTAAAGTCATATTTCAAATCTTTAAAGTACGTTGGATTATCTAAAATCTGAAGATTATCTCTACACAAAAAATCTTTAAAATCATTCTCCAAACACTCCAGTACCCCTTTGAAAGAACTGACATACCAATCAAATGGCCCTGCAAAACTTCTAATTCCCAGTTTTTCCATTGAGGCAGCCACATGACAGGCACTACCCAATGAAATATAATTATCAAACATACATTTCCTCCTATATGTAAATTGGTAAAGACATCTGCTAATGCAAAGTAATGCCTTTACGGTTTTTCTGCTTTTCAAACAAAGTATACCTTTCTGATTAGCATTTTGCAAGCCGCAGTTAATTTGAGTTTTCTCATACTCAAGCTATCTTTCGTTTCTAAGCTCAATCACTCGATTTAATATATCTACTATATATCATTGCTTTTCCATACCAAGCTTAGAAATGAACATCTACCACTATTTTGCTTTATCCCCCTACGCTGCTGTACCATAATCCATGATAAAAATCTTGCTCGCTATGTTTTCAACCTTTTCCAACAGTTCATCAATCTTCTCTAATACAGACGCTTTATAGAAAACTTCACCGCACTGTTTACATTTATAGCAAGGAACATTCTCAATAATCACATAACAGTTATTTAATTGTGCAAAATACGCATTCTTTGCTTCTGTCATTTCTTCCATTTTACAATTTAAACATACCATATCATTATTCACCCTTTCTTGCTCTAAAATCCTCTGTCCACTTTTCCTTATCAGGATAATAAGCGGTAATTACCCTACTCATTGTTCCCTCGTCACTCACCACTATATGCAGATATTCTCCTTCGGAAGTTTTTCCCAATATCAAGCAACTTGGAAAAGGATAATCCTCTGGATATTGTTCAATTATCTCTCCATTATTCACAGCATATCTCACTTCTCTCGCTTTTATCTCTCTTTGTTGAAAACGTTGTGCTGCGTGTTCGGAAATCAAAACCTTATCTTTTATATAATATTCTCTCAATACCTCAATTTGTATCAATTCCAATCTCCTTGTGAAAACTCGATTATCAGGTGTGCTGTGGATTTTATAATATCCATAAAATAATTAACCTCTCCTTCCGAATAGCCATTTACTTCCATACGATAGGATGGCAGATAACAAGTCAAACTATGAAAACAATCCTTCTCATCTGGTGTCTCAACATACACCTTTATCTCACCGTTCTCCAGCTGCTCTGAATGCACAATTTCTGTATTATCCTCTAACGTCATAAAAGGATACATCATACTTTCCTCCATACCGCCGCCCAACAGCATCTCAACCATCAATATATAGTTAATTGTAACATAAACCCCAATCAATTTCATCAGCTTTTAAAGCATTTTCCCCAATATTGCCTAATCCATCCGGAAAACTCTCTAAATCCCCCAAAGAGAAAAAAACAGCCCCTGGCGCATCAAACCAAAGGCTGTTTTCCTTATACTCATTAAATTTTTAAGCCCTATCCTGTAAAATCCTCAATAAAATCACCCAATCAGGCCTCTTCATCCAGCCGGCTTAACTTCGCCGCCTGGTCCGCCGCAATGCAGGCATCCAATATTTCCTGAATATCACCGTTCATGATTTTATCCAGCTTATACAGGGTCAGGTTGATTCTGTGGTCGGTCACACGGCCCTGGGGAAAGTTGTAGGTACGGATTTTCTCGGAACGGTCTCCCGTACCAATCTGACTTTTGCGAAGCTGAGCCTCCGCATCGTGGGCCTTCTGCTGTTCAATATCGTACAGCTTCGCACGCAGCAGGGCAAAAGCCTTGGCCTTATTCTGAAGCTGTGATTTCTCCGTCTGGCTGTAAACCACAATACCCGTAGGATAGTGGGTCAGACGAACCGCAGAGTCGGTGGTGTTGACACACTGACCTCCGTTTCCGGAAGCCCGCATTACGTCGATGCGAATATCCTTTTCATCAATCTGCACATCCACTTCCTCCGCCTCAGGCATCACCGCAACGGTGATGGTAGAAGTATGAATACGCCCGCCGGACTCCGTTTCCGGAACCCTCTGCACACGATGTACGCCGCTTTCGTATTTCATCACAGAATAAGCGCCCTGACCGGAAATCATGAAGGACACGCTCTTCATTCCGCCGATACCGATTTCCTCCACTTCCATGGTTTCCACCTTCCACCGGCGGCTTTCTGCATAATGCACATACATCCGGTAGATTTCCGCTGCAAATAAAGCAGCCTCATCTCCCCCTGCTCCGGCGCGGATTTCCACAATAACGTTCTTTTCATCATTGGGGTCCTTGGGCAAAAGAAGAATCTTCATCTTCTCTTCCAGCTCTTCCACCCGTTTTTTCGCATCGTTTAATTCTTCCTTTAACATCTCCTTCATGTCCTCGTCGGATTCCATCTCCAACAAAGAAAGGCTGTCCTCAATATCCTGCTTGCTTTTCTTATATTCGGTATAAGCCTCTACAATGGGTGCAAGGTCGCTCTGCTCCTTCATCAGTTTGCGGAAACGCTCCTGGTTATTGGCCACCGTGGGCTCATGCAGCTCGCTCATGATTTCCTCATAACGAATAATCAAATCATCTAATTTATCAAACATGGTTATCCTCCATAGCAAAGCACTCTTCTACAGAATGCCATTATCCTCTATTTTCATTGCACTCTTCATTTCTCTGCCCGGCCAAACTCCATGCACCACCCGGTCAAGACCTGCCAAATCCTTAACCACCGTTACCTCCTGAAAACCAGCCTCTTCCATCAGCTCCGCCACTGCTTCCCCCTGGTCATAGCCAATTTCCAAAAACAGCCCTCCGCCTCTTACCAGATAGCTTCCGCTTTCCGCCGCAATCCTTCGGTAAAAAAACAGCCCGTCTTCTTTTCCGTCCAGAGCAAGTAAAGGCTCATGCTCCCTTACCTCCTCCATTAAGGTAGGAATGACCGCCGATGCTATATAGGGGGGATTGGAGACCACTATCTCAAACCTTTCCCCCGGCACACTGCCAAACAGGTCGGACTGCACCAGCCTTACCGTATCCTCTTCCCATTTCACCGGCCGCTTAAGCTGCCGGATGCTTTCCGCATTCTCACGGGCCACCTTAAGGGCCTTGGAAGAAATATCTACTCCTACTCCCTTACTGTGATTGGAATAATGCAAAAGGCTCAGTAAAATGCAGCCGGAACCGGTACACATATCCAGAATCCGGTCCCCATCCTGTAAAAAGCGCATGACCTCCTCCACCAGAGTCTCCGTATCCTGGCGGGGAATCAGCACATGCTCATTTACCCGAAACTCCAGTCCCATAAATTCCTGCACGCCCGTTATGTGCTGCAAAGGGATATGCTTTTTTCTCAGAACAATAGCTTCTTTGTACCCAGCCAGCTCTTCCCCCGTAACTTCTCTGTCTCCATGAGCTAAAAGAGTGTTCCTGTCAGTATGGCAGATGTGTTCCAAAAGCAGCCGGGCATCCAGCCTGCTCTCCTCTATGCCGGCCTGAGACAACTCCTTTTCTCCCCACCGGCAGACTTCAACATACTGCATATCGCTTTCCTCTTACTCCTCTGCTCCGGCAGCCTTATCCTGTCCCCAGGATTCCTCCACCTCATAGCCAAAGTTATCGTAAAGATACTCTTTCCAGTCAAATACCGCCTCCACTGCCTTTATAGCCACTTCTGCCATATCCTCCGTGGGCTCCTTGGTGGTCAAAGTCTGCAGCCACATTCCCGGCGCCGAAATCAGCTTCACCAGAATATTATTGCTGTGATTTCCTGCCAGACGGATGATTTCATAGGAAATACCCGCAATCACAGGCACCAGTAAAATACGGAGAACCACCCGCATTACAGGGTCGTCTATCCGAATAAAAATAAACAGAACTACGCTCACCAGCATAACAAAAAGCATGAAGCTGGTTCCGCAGCGTTTATGAAGACGGCTACTCCGCATAACGTTGTGTACCGTCAGGGGCCTGCCCCTTTCAAGGCAGTTAATACACTTATGCTCCGCTCCATGAAACATATACACCCGCTTAATGTCCTCCATACGGGAAATCAGCAGAACATATAATACAAAAATAGCAATACGAATGAGGCCCTCAATCAACGCAAGTACTGTAGTATTTCTCACAAAGGAGTGAAAAAGACTTCCGATATAATAAGGAAGAACCATAAAAACAGCGATTGCCAAAATCAGCGAAAAGGTAACCGTCAGGCCCATAAACACCTTCTCCGCCTTATCCTTAAACATTCCCTTCGCCACCTTATCCAGCTTAGTCTCCTGTGCTTCTTCATCTTCGTAAAAGCTGGCCGAATAAGTCAGCATCCTGCTTCCCAGAATCAGGGAATCCAGAAAATTAAATATTCCCCGGACGAAGGGTATCTTCTTTATTTTATTGCCGTGAAAAATACCATGATATTCTTCCGTATCCATAACCAGCTCGCCGTCCGGTTTACGCACAACGACTGCATATAAATCTTTATTTTTCATCATAATTCCTTCCAGAACCGCCTGTCCGCCGATTCCGCAGGAACGATCCCGTTTTCTTCTTCTTGCCATCCTTACCTCCAATCTTTCCTGGCTTTGTGGTCATTATTCGGGTCCATATACATACAAAACAAGGTTGAGATATTCCACCTCAACCTTTTTTCGCAATACTTATTTAACACCGTATTTCTTGTTGAACTTATCAATACGTCCGTCAGCTCTTGCCGTCTTCTGCTGACCAGTGTAGAATGAATGGCATTTGGAACAAACTTCCACATGAATATCCTTCTTTGTAGAACCGGTTACAAATGTATTGCCACAGTTGCAAGTTACGGTTGCCTGATGGTAATCAGGATGGATTCCTTCTCTCATACGTTCACCTCTTCAATTTCCATTACTCCTGCAAAGCAGGTACATTTAAAACTTCTAAGCCTTCCGGCTTAATGATAGAGCCCGCTCATGAGAGCCCGGTCTCTGCAAATTGTTCTCATCCTCACTGCCTGTTTCTACAAACAGCTTATTTATTGTAGCATAAGGCTTTTGGCTTATCAAGTATTTTTTTGTATTTCATCGGAAAATTTAGAAAAGCTTGATTTTTTTCGCCATCTCTACAAATTCATGATTATTTCTGGTTTTATTGAATAAATCAATAACCTTGTCCACTGCCTCATCAGACTTCATTCCATTGAATGCCCGCCGGATGGAATTGATGGCTTCCATTTCTTCCGTGGATAAGAGTAAATCGTCACGGCGGGTGCCGGATTTGGGAATATCAATCGCCGGAAATACCCTCTTTTCCGCCACCTTACGGTCCAGAACCATTTCCATGTTGCCGGTTCCCTTAAATTCCTCGTAAACCACATCGTCCATTTTGCTTCCCGTCTCCACCAGAGCCGTCGCCAGAATGGTCAGGCTGCCTCCTTCACGCATATTTCTGGCAGCGCCGAAAAACCGCTTGGGCATATGGAGGGCTGCCGGGTCCAAACCGCCGGACAGGGTTCTTCCGCTGGGGGGAACGGTCAGGTTATAGG
>JBNMJJ010000120.1:0-6964 GCA_050873745.1 Lachnospiraceae bacterium
CTTTCCACCTCTTCCAGAGAGAGTCCTGCTGCCAGCTTCCACTCTTCAAGCTGCTGAGGATACAGGTAGGCGGTCTCCAGCTCCAGCAGGGCAACGGCGTTATACACCGATTTATGGGAGTTCCTGGAAATCAGAATTTTCCCTCTCCTTTTTACGCAGGCATGAATAGCCGTAAGAATTCCTGCCGTACTGCCATTTACCAGAAAAAAAGTTTCCCTTGTGTTATACAGCCTTTTTGCCCGATTCATACTCTCCAGAATCAAATCCTGAGGGTCATGGAGGTTGTCAAAGCCGTCAATTTCCGTAATATCCATTTTATAGGCTTGTCTTAAAGGGTGATTCTCCATGTTCCTTTTATGGCCCGGCATATGAAAGGGATAAGCATGAGAGGATGCCAGTTCCTCCAAAGCCTCAAATATACTCTTTTCCATTCTCTTCCTGTTTCGCATTCTTTCTTATTAAAATATGTGCCTTTTTCACATACATTGGTATTCTACTATAGTTTATCAGATTTTTGTAGCTTTTTTTATGGCCCGTTAAAAGTATTCTCTGTTTCCTCCCTATTCCTTTATTCTGTAAGCATATTCCGGTGCATGTTCCAGTGTGGAAAAACGGTAGCCTTCCTCCTGCAGCCTTTTTAAAATTCCGGGCAGAGCCTCCACCGTCTTATTTCTCCCACGGCCGTCATGCAGCAGGATAATGGGCGTATCGTAATCGAAAACCTTGGCCAGAACATTTTTCTGGATGGATTCTGCCGTTGGATAACCCACAGCATCCTCTCCGCTGATTTGCCAGTCAAAGCAGGAAAAGCCCCGATTTCTCAATTCATCCATACAGACCCTGCGGTTGGGCTTAAGATAGGTGCAGGCGCTTCCTCCGGGAAAACGAAACAGGGCCGTTTCCACTCCATAGTCATTTTTTAACATAGTAAACAGTTTTTCATAGTCTGTCAGCAAGCTTTCCGGACTGGCATAGAGCTGTTCATACGAGTGATTATAAGCATGAAGCCCTATGCTGTGGCCTTCCTCCTTCATCCGACTGAGTATGGCCTCATTCTCTTTGGTCAAGCCTTCTCCAATAACGAAAAAGGTGGCTTTTGCCTCATATTCTTTCAGAATATCCAAAATAGCTTCTGTGTTGGAGCTTGGACCGTCATCAAAGGTAAGATAACAGATTTTCTCTCCTTCAAGGGGTATGGACACCTGGCGGGCAGGTGCCTCAAGCTGAGCGAAAGGAGTGCTGGCAGCCTCCACCACCCGGTTTGACTTTTCCAGCAAAACTCCTCCTGCGAGCACGAAGGCGATAAACAGCATCTCATAGAGTAAGGCTTTGATTTTTCGTTTAAAAGGCATAATTTACCCTCATCGAAAAAGATGTTCTTATATTCTATGCAAAGGGAATAAAAAAGTAGCCTTTCCCTTCCGAAAAGGCTACTTTTCTTACTCCCACTGAATCTGTTTCTCGATTTCATTCTTATCCAGCTTCAGGACGAAAGACAATTCTCCATAAAGCTGTTCCTCTGCCTGATGAAAATAACGTTCGTCTATGGCTGTCGGCTTTTTTCCATCCTCCATGCGTTTTTGTTTTCTCAGATACAAGGTCTTAATGATACGGATAAGTTCGTGACAATTACAGGATTTGATGACTTCTTTATAACAGGACTCTCTTTCCCGGTCATTGGCAATCCAAATGGTATCCAACTGAGGCACCTGCTTTAACAGTTCCTTAGCCTCTTCCTTCGTCATCGTCTTTCGCATGGTGGTTTTGTTATTCTCTACAGGTGCGTAGATTAACGACGCTTTTTCTTTGCAGGGCTGCAAAGTATAATACAATCTGTCAGGGTCAATCATTGGCATATTCAGCTTTCCTACATGCTCAACTTCGCATATTCCGTGGTTTCCATAAATAATCATTTCTTTTTCCTGAAACATATCTCACTCCATTTCCGGTGCGGCAAATTCCGTACCCCGACGCATCTGCCCAAAATACAGCATCTGCCACATTAGCTACTTATATTTAGTGTAGCACTTTATTGGAAATTTTGTAAGTTATTTTTCAATTTGTTGCTGAATTAGGTAAAATTTTTTCTTTTCTTTATGAATTTTAATGCTCGTCTGTTATCTGCAAATATCTCACATTAGAGATATTTTTTAACAAATATACACAGGAAAGTCTTCCTAAGAGCTATAGCGCATCATATATTGAAAAAACAGGATAAATAAGGTCCCCAAAACAGCCAGCCCCATAATGACTGCGGTTTGTAAATCCGTAGTCAGGCACTGAAATATACCGCATGAAACACCAAAAGCAAACTGCCAGAGCAACCATATCCTCCTTTGCGTTTGCTCTTTTTCTCTATAGTGGGCATATTCTGCAATATACATGGAAATATAAAAGTACATCCAGAAAAAAACAAGCTCGATTATTTCAACACCTCTATATAAAAATATAACCAGATAAATCAGAGATGCCCAACCAAGCCACTGCCCCTTTATCATCTTTGCCACAAACGCTTTCATGTCCACAGATAATTCATGGCTCACCACTTCCTTTTGGCCTGCAAAAATATTCCAGGCCATTAACGATACAGCCAGCAGTGCCATTCCTGTAAACATTTTCCCCCGTAAATATTCATAAACACAGCAAATTACTCCAAAAGCAAGCTGCCAGAGCAGTTGAATGATTCTGTCTTTACCTGACGTATGAGTAACAATATCCTGAATAGCAAATCCGCACAAATACACATAAAGTAGGAGGAAAAAAATCTCTGTACATATTTCTGCTTTGAATACCAAGTGTGTACATATATTTAGTATTACCAGCATGAGCCAGGCCCATGACAGCTTTTGGAAACCGATTTTTTTCAGCATATGTTTTCTCCCTTTAAATACCTCCCTTCTCTTCTTCGATTAGCCTTTGCCCCCTCTTCCGAATATGCCTCAAGAACAATCCCTCCTGCTTAACCAGACACTCTAATATATTTAGCTGTTCATCCTTGAAACGGAAAGCAGTCACTGAAAAGCCGCCAGTTACACTAATCAACGAATATGGATTATTTCCAAAAACAATCTGAACCGATGAAATATCATTTATAATGACATGGGTAAGTATTTTATCCAGCTCGGCAAACGGCATTTTCCATAGATTCTTTTCGATTGGATATAACTTTTTAAGGGGGTCTTTTCTTTTTTTCGGAAATTCAGTAAGACATATTTGAACAGGATAATAACCAATTAACTTGATGATAATCCGAGATATTTTTTTCGCAAAATTCTTTAGATACGTTCGCATAAAGTATTCCTCAATATCAAAGTAGATTGGATTCAGCATTGTTACGGGTAAATAGTCTATAACATGCCATTCTTCATCATCGTGCAAACTTTCTATAATTTCTGTCAGCATAACCAAAATCTCTCCTTGAATTATTTTCTTAAAACTTTTCCATTCTTATCGAGAGAAGCAACTCTATCCCGATTTGGTCTTTTAAGCTTCCATCTACTTCCACCATGTTCAGCATAATCTTTTTCAATTATCCAGCCACCTTTTTCTTTATATCCATCTTTAATTTTTTTATCAAAATTACCAAGATTTACGTTTCCATTTTGCGAAATGCCAGAAGCCACATAAATACAGCATTTTCTTACTACAGAATAAAACATTTCCTTACTGGTTTATGGTACAGTTTCTTGAACAATTATCTTAATCATATCCAAATAAAAAATCCATGGTCTTCCTCCTTCCTTGTCTCCAAAATAGCAGAAAACGCCATGGATTTCAATCATAACTCCTTAAGCGGTCATTTAACTCCTTGAGCGGTCAAATTTAGCCATATCCACTCCTTCTTTTTTTATCCCTTCTCTTCTTCTATCGGCCTGTGCCCCTATCCCTTCAGGCACGCTTCAGAAACAATCCCTCTTGCTTAACCTGACAATCAATAACCAAAATCTCTCCTTAAATTATTAATACGAAACGCTCCCTTAATTTCCTCTCCCCACCTCTTCTAACCATTCTGAATACTTCGGTATTGGATTTAATTCTATTGCTCTTGCAGCGTACTCATATGCAAGCGTACATGAATGCGGCGGGGTTAAAGGCTGGAACAAATAGTATGATATTAAATAGCAAACATAGGCAGCTTCTATATGCCTTTCTTTCCTCAACAAATAAAAATACTCATTTTGAAGATGAAAAAATATATTAAACTTGTCTATCTCGTCAGATGTCACATACAAATCATCTAAAAACTCTTCTGTCAATAAAAAAACTTTTTCTTCGGGTATATATGTACTCTCATACATGAAATACTGCTTTAAATCCATAAACGCTCCTATCATTCACGCCATGCGGCACTAATTTATTCGCCCAGGCCATCCGCATCTTTCATCCTCTGCAGCAACCGGATGGGCCCAGACGCCAGCCTCAACGGCTCCCTCTCCTATCTCCGGCTCTCCTTCCCTTAAGCAAAAACACCTGACTGAGAAGGGCAATCAAAGCCTGACTTACCATAACGGAAATCCAGGTTCCCAAAATTCCCATCCGATTGGGCACAATCATAAGCAGGAATCCAAGCAGTACGGATTCCCCATAAATCAATACATAAGCCTGAAGATTCTTTTCTGTGGCGTAAAAATAAGAGATGACTGCCCTGGATACCCCTGCAAATAGAAGCCCCAAAAGAAAAATGGGTAAAATTTCGGTCACATATTCCGTTACCTGCCGGGAGGTTCCAAAGAGTTCAATTACAGAGCTTCCTCCCCATACCAAAAAGAAAAAGGACGCTCCCCCCACCAAAAAGGAGAAGTTTCTGGACATATGATAAATCCGTCTGGCCTGTGTCCCCTCTCCTTTTCCATAAAAAAGACTGATTAATGGCTGGCAGCCGTCACTGACCCCCTGCAAAAGAAGCATTACCGAATAGGTAATATAGCTGATAGGGGCGTAGCAGGTTACGGCAAAATCACCTCCGTAACGAACCGCATTCAAATTCACCAGAATCAGAATAATATTCGGGGCAAAGGAAAGGCCGAAGGGTGAACATCCGATAAGCAAAATCTTTTTCAATAAATCCGCACCTGCCCCTTTCAGACGCATTTTTTCTTTTTTTCCTGATAAATAAATCAGACACACCAAAAAAGCGGTGACCTGCCCCATAACAGAGGCAATAGCCGCTCCCTTCATTCCCTGATGAAAAACCCAGATAAACAGATAGTCGAACACTATGTTGGTGATGGCCCCCAGCATCATGGCTGCCATAGAAATAAAGGCATTACCCAAGTTACGCATGAAGGGCACCATCCCTGTCCCCAGTATCTGGAACAGACAGCCAAAGGCTATCCAATCCATGTATTCACTGCCCAAAATAAGCAGATTACCACTGGCTCCCAAAGCCTTTAAGAGGGACACATTGCCAAAATAAAATAAGGGCGTCAGCACTGTACCCACAACCGCAAGAAGCAGGAAAGTCAGCCCCAGACATCTTTGCTGATTTTCCTCCTTCTTCTGCGCCTTATTGATGGTATACTGTACGGCCCCGCCCATTCCGATGCCGGTTCCCACCGCCTGTAAAAAAGCGGTCAGGGGATAGGCCACATTGATTGCTGCCAGTGCCTGGTCCCCCATCTCATTTCCCAGAAAGAAGCCGTCTACGATTCCATAGAGGCCGGATAGTGCAAAGGCCAGCATGGAAGGAATTACATAGCGGAAAAAATCTTTATACAGCTTCATACTCTCTTTCCTTCTATTCCACGGAAAGTACCTGATAATCCTGTGCTTCAACGGCTTCCTTCAGCCTGGTATCATCAATTTTGTCCTGTAAAGTTACCACTGCCGTTCCTGCTTCATGGCTTACCTTAGCCTCACTTACCTGGGGTAAAGCCTCCAGAGCCTTTTTCACCCTTGCCTCGCAGTGGCCGCACATCATTCCTTCGATTTTCATGGTTCTTGTCATCTTCTTTTCCTCACTTTCCGCTGCATTAACAGCCTGCTTTCTTTTCTTTCTTTTATCCTTTCTGCTGTCCCTGATAGAAATCAGGTTCAGTCTTAAAGCGTTGGATACTACGCAAAAGCTGGACATACTCATGGCAAAGGCGCCAAACATGGGGTTCATCTCCCAGCCGGTAAGGGGAATCCACAGTCCTGCTGCCAGAGGGATGCCGATTACATTATAGGCAAAAGCCCAGAACAGGTTTTCCTGAATATTTTTTCTGGTAGCCCGGCTTAAGCGGATGGCCGCCGATACATCCGTCAACCGGCTTTTCATTAATACCACATCGGCTGCATCCAGGGCAACATCGGTTCCCGCCCCAATAGCGATTCCCAAATCGGCTCTGGTCAGTGCCAGAGCGTCATTAATTCCGTCTCCCACCATAGCAACCTTCCCCTGTTTTTGCAGGCGGGCAATCTCACTTTCCTTTCCTGTGGGCAATACCCCTGCCACTACCTCATCCACTCCTGCCTGAGTGCCTATGGCCTTAGCCGTATACTCGTTGTCTCCGGTCAGCATTACCACCCGAATACCCATATTTCGAAGCTGGCCCACCGCTTTCTGGCTGTCTTCCTTTAACAAATCCGCCACGGCAATAATCCCCAAAAGTTCTCCGTTTTTGGCAAAAAACAAAGGTGTTTTTCCTTCCCTGGCTAAAGCCTCAGCCTCCTGCTTTTGTTTTGCGAACAGGTTTACCTGGGAAGAAATAAATTTGAGACTTCCACCGCATACCTGCTCTTCTCCCAGCCGTCCCTTAAGGCCGTTTCCGGGAAGCACTTCAAAGGCCGAAATTTCCCGGATGGGGACTGCCCCTTTAAGAGTATTGGCATATTGCAGGATAGCCTTTGCCAGAGGATGCTCACTTTTACTTTCCAGACTGAAGGCAGCGGACAAAAGCTCTTCTTCACCCACTCCTTCTGCCGGCAGAATATCGGTCACCTCTGGTTCGCCACGGGTCAGAGTTCCGGTCTTGTCCAATAC
>JBNMJJ010000121.1:0-6911 GCA_050873745.1 Lachnospiraceae bacterium
GCTTATAGCGGATTCCCGAAGCCCGGCCTACCATTTCATAGGCCCCTTCATCATAATAAAAATAATCTCCCGGCAGCTTGGAAACGTGAATCATTCCTTCCACCGTGTTGGGCAGCTCCACATAAATTCCCCATTGGGTAACCCCGCTTATCACACCGGTAAAGCATTCTCCCATATGGGCCTCCATGTATTCCACCTTTTTCAGCTTATTGGTCTCCCGCTCCGCCTCCTCAGCCCTTCTTTCCAGGCGTGAGGACTGATTGGAAACCTGAGGAAGAATTTCCACATAATGCTCTCTCTTTTTTCCCTTAAGCCTTCCTCTCAGCCAATCCTTAATAATCCGGTGAATCTGCAAATCGGGATACCGCCGGATAGGCGAGGTGAAATGGCAGTAGTATTCACACGCCAAACCAAAATGTCCGGTACAGTCCACCGTATATTTTGCCTGTTTCATACTCCGCAAAGCCAAACGGGAAATCATGGCCTCCTGGGGAGTTCCCTCAACCTTTCCCAGAAGTTTTTGAATCTCCTTGGGGTGAATCTCTTCCTGCCTCAGCTTCAGGTAATATCCAAAATTGGAAATGAAGGTTCCCAGCTTCTGGATTTTTTCCGGGTCGGGCACATCGTGGGTACGGTAGACGAAGGGTATCTCCAGCCAGTAAAAATGCTGGGCTATGGTCTCATTGGCAATCAGCATGAACTCCTCAATAATCTTCGTAGCCGTATTCCGGTCATAGGGCTTAATCTCCAAAGGATGCCCTTCCTTATCCAGATAAATTTTGGATTCCGGGAAATCAAAATCTATGGAACCCCGCTTTTTTCTTTTTTTCCGTAAAACAGCCGCCAACTCTTCCATCTCTTCAAACATGGGCACCAGCTCGGCGTATCGCTGACGCTCAGCCTCATCCCTGTCTTCCAGAATTTTTTTCACCGAGGTATAGGTCATCCGCTGGTTGACACAGATTACCGTCTCTTCAATTTTGTAATCCACCACCTCTCCTTTGGAGTTGATGGTCATGGTGCAGCTTAAAGCCAGCCGGTCCACTCCTGCATTCAAAGAGCAGATACCGTTGGACAGCCGGTGAGGGAGCATGGGAATAACCCTGTCCACCAGATATACGCTGGTACCTCTGTTCAGGGCCTCTTTATCCAGTGCGGAACGCTCCTGTACATAGTTGCTGACGTCTGCAATGTGGACTCCCAGATGGTACAGCCCATCCTCTTTCACCAGACTGACCGCATCATCCAAATCCTTGGCGTCCTCTCCGTCAATGGTAACCATAATTACCTGGCGGTAATCCGTCCGGCCCTGGCAGTCCTCTACACTTATCTCATCCTTCACCCTTTCCGCCTGATTCATCACCTTTTCAGGAAATTCCAGGGGTAAATCGAAGCCTCTTACGATGGAAAGAATATCCACACCCGGGTCGTTGACATGGCCCAGAATTTCAATTACCTTTCCTTCCGGCTTCTTTTTTTCGCTACCGTAGTCCGTCAGCTCCACTACCACCTTATGACCATCTACTGCCCCTTTAGAACGTTCAACAGGAATAAAAATATCCTCTGCCAGCCGCCGGTTATCCGGTATCACAAAGCCAAAACTGCGGCCCCTTTGATAGGTTCCCACAATGGTATTGGTTCCCCGCTCAATAATTTTGATAATCTGGGCCTCCTGCCTTTTTCCTCCAGACCGGGGCAGAAGAGCCACCTCAACGGTATCCAGATGATAGGCTCCTTTCACCTTATCCTCCGGTATAAACAAATCCTCTTCCCTGCCGTCTACCTCCACGAAGCCGAAGCCCTTCTGGTGACTGATAAAGGTTCCCACCAGACGATTATCTCTGACTGCCGCCGTTTTGGGGTCGAAGAGAGAATATTCTCCCCGCTTGCTTATCTGAATCTTATCTTCAGCCATCAATTCTTCCAACGCCTGTTTCAGCTTTGGCTTATCCTCCGGCTCTACCTGCAAAAGAACAGCCAGTTCCTTTTCCTTCATGGGCACATATAATTCATTTTTCATCAGGTCCAGAATGACCTGTTTTCTTTCCTGCCAGTTCTTCATCTTTCCTCTCTTTTCCCTTTTCCTGCCGGAGTACCTCCCACCGATAGTAAAACAGGGCATCCTTGTGTCTACAAGAATGCCCCGAACCGTTCTGACCACAGGTGTGCTGACCCATCTGTTTCAGCACACTCTCCCCCACTCCACCGGGGGACTTAGAAGTTTTACCCGCACTAAACCGCCGCCTTGCGGCACCTCAAATTAGCGGGGAGAATGCCCTGGAAAGGGCATTCTCCAGTGTGAGATTAGAAGTTCTTTGCGAAACGCCCTCTGGCGTGAGCAATTAGAACTTCTTCTCACACTAAAACCTCTTAATGTTCAAAATTGCTGCAATGACAATAAACGCAATAGCCAGATACTTGGTAATCTTCACCAGAGTGCCCTCCATAGAGCGTCCTTTGTTCTTGCCCCAGTAGGTCTCAGCCACACCGTTGATTGCCCCTAAGCCTGCAGACTTGCCTTCCTGCATCAACACTAAAATGGTCAATACAATACATATTATAATAAAAACGACTGTCAATATTGTTCTTACAATTTCCATCCCAAAAGACCTCCTTAGTCATACGCTCTGAATTTTAACACAGGAAAGGCCTTTTGGCAAGGGTATTTCCAATTTTTGTTGTAAAAGAATATGCTCTATTCTACTTAAAGCGGAAGGCTTTCATTCCCGGATACTGAGCCGCCTCTCCCAGCTCTTCTTCAATACGCAGAAGCTGGTTATATTTTGCCACACGGTCCGTCCGGCAGGGCGCCCCCGTCTTAATCTGACCGCAGCACAGGGCCACTGCCAAATCCGCTATGGTAGTATCCTCCGTTTCCCCGGAACGGTGGGACATTACCGCAGTATAGCCTGCTTCATGGGCCATTTTTACCGCCTCTACCGTTTCCGACAGGGTACCAATCTGATTCGGCTTAATCAGAATAGAGTTGGCGCAGTCAGCGCTGATTCCTTTTTTCAGCCGTGTAGTGTTGGTAACGAATAAATCATCTCCTACCAACTGCACCCGTTTTCCCAGACGCTGGGTAAGCTGCTTCCAGCCTTCCCAATCCTCTTCGTCCAGACCGTCCTCAATGGAATAAATGGGATAACGGTTGCACAGCTCTTCATACAAATCAATCATTTCTTTGGTGGTACGCATCACCCCGATTCGCTGGGTATCCGGCACTCCCGCCACGGTGTTTCCTGCCTGGGGAGGCTGCTCCTTCATCTTCTCCTTGCGGACAATCTCACTTTCTCCGGGAAAATAATACTGCCCTGCATCCGGCTGAAACAGCTCAGAGGCCGCTGCATCCATAGCAAAAACAATATCCTTACCGCAGGTATAGCCCGCCTCCTCTACGGCTTTCGTCAGATAGTCAAAGACTTCAAAGGCGTCCTTTAAATCCGGGGCAAATCCCCCCTCATCTCCTACCGCCGTAGACTTACCGTCTGCCCCCAGCAGCTTTTTCAACTGATGGTAAACCTCCGTTCCCATCTGAAGGGCCTCGCTGAAGCAAGCTGCCCCCACCGGCATAATCATGAACTCCTGAAAATCCACCGTATTTCTGGCATGTTTTCCCCCGTTTAAAATATTCATCATAGGCACCGGAAGCTGGTAGGCAGTCTGCTTTCCCAAGTACTGGTATAAAGCCTGCTTATTGGCTCTGGCTGCCGCTCTGGCACAGGCCAGGGATGCCCCCAGAATGGCATTAGCCCCCAGCTTTCCCTTGTTGGGCGTACCGTCCAACTCTTTTAAAATTTTATCTATTTCCTGCTGCTTACAGACCTCTTTGCCTAAAAGGGCCTGTCGTATTTCTCCGCTGATATGGGCTGCTGCCCTGGTCACCCCAAGACCTCCATAAGCCTTTTCTCCATCCCTCAGCTCCACCGCCTCAAACTGGCCTGTGCTGGCTCCGGAAGGGACTGCTGCCCTGCCCGTATAGGTCTTGTCCACCGTCACCTGGGCCTCTACTGTGGGATTTCCCCTGGAATCCAGAATCTGCCGTCCCTGTACCTGTGTAATCAAAAAAGTTTCTCCCATGGGTATACCTCCTAAAAACTCATTTTTCATCAGTATACCCAGCCGGAAGAAACTTCATTCTTTGTTCTTTCTATATTCTTTGCAAAAATGTTAAACTATATTCGCTTAACCATCCACTAGTTTACGGCAGCTTCCTTAATGGCATTCAGCACAAACTCAGGAATCTGGTTCGCTTTAAAGCAGTAAGCTTCATAGTAGGTATATTCCTCTTCATCTCCCTCTGGCGTATAGGAATCGCCCTCCACAGAATTCGTTCTCTCGTACAGCTCCACCTGAATACTATAGTCTGTATGGACATTTTCACTTCCATAGGTATTCCCCCAGTGGCTGATATTCTGTAGATAAGCGCTGTCCATGATTTCTTTTAAGTTTTCCCTGTCCACATAAAATACTCCTGCTATATTAGCAGAAAAACTGTCAGCCAATTTTGCCTCATCCTTTTTATCCGCAAAAACAATTTCTTTGCGGTAGTCCCCGACCATCGGCTGCCCGGACGCTTCCCATGCCTCATAGTCCGTATAGGAAATAGAAATACTCTTAATCCTGTCCATATAATCCTGATTGCAAACCGCCTCTGTAACGATACCGCACTGCTTCATCAGGGAGATAGAATTGGTAAAGGAAGGATAAATGGCAACTCTCCAGGAGTTTATATATTCCTCATCCTGAATTCCCCTTCCTCTTATTTCCAGCCTGCCTATGGGAAGGGACTTCCTGAGTTCTTCAAAGTTGACGTTGTTTACGTCCTGAACGTAGGCTTCCAACAGCCGGTTAATTTGCTCCTTAGGCACTGCATAGGCCGTTCGTCCGTTTTGGTAATCCACCTCAAAAACATTGAACTCCTCGGCAAAATTATCTTCCATCACCTGATTGGTGTTTTTCTGATATTCCGGCGTATGGAAAATTTCGTTCATTACCTCCTGATTATTGTCATAGTTGAAATACAGGGTACGATAAGAAGTCTTTCCTTTTTTCAGGTTGAATACCACGTCCAGTCTGTACAGCCTGTCATATTCGTCAAACTGCTCTGCATTTACCCGGTTATTCAAAAGCCGATACACCATATCCAAATCCGTCAGCTTCATCTCAGCCTTCCAGTAGGCGCCCCAGCTTACCTCTGTGCCGTCAGAAAGCACTCTATCCCTTTCCTCGTATCCGGCATCCAGATTAATGGCCACGCTCTCCACCTTTTCCTGAGCAGGAATCTTCTTATCATAGCCGAAAATATCCCAGCGGAAGGAGGAAAATATCAGTACCGACAAAGCTGCTGCAATAACCAGGCTGGGCAGCCCCTTTAAAATAGCTTTAAAATCCACCTCGTAAATCAACTGAATGATACAGTGGCCAAGGGCTACGGCAAAAACCGTTCCCAGAATGCCAAGCACATCGCTGCTTCCGGAAATAGAATAAATGAACAGACCTCCCACCGTTCCAAAAACCAGTAGCAGCAATGCCTTCAGGGGCTCCTTTATCTGAGGAAAGCTAATGGACTTTCCATGGCTCTCGCTGGGTCTTGCCTTGTATAAAAGCCAGCCGGCCAGCCCAAAGAGAAGAGTAAGGCCCGTCATGGTGAACATGGTTTCCGTATAAGTAAGTCTCTGTACCTCATAGGGCTTTGCACCCATACCTATCAGATAACGATAAAAAGTAACCACTGGTGAGAACAGTGTATTCAGGACTTTCTCCGTCTCCTGCCAGTTATAGGTTCTAAAAAAGCTGGAGGCCAGAGACTCTGACAGCGCTCTCACCACAATTTCATAAACCAGAAGAATCCCCGTTCCGACCAGGCTTACCAGTGTATTTCCGGTCACCATCACGGCAATAATGGCCACATGATACACCGCCATAAATAAAAGCAGATAGGCCAATAAAGCTTTGGGAACCGCTGCCATAGCCTCCCCGGTGAGGCAGCCGTAGCTTGCAGCCGCTGCCATCCCCAGCCCCAGATTCACTGCGTAGCTGATGAAAAATCCGATTATCCCGTTCACCCAGATAATCAGAAATCTGCAGTTTCTGTTTACCGGCTGGCTATGATAAAAATTCACCTTCTTTTTCTGATGAAGCCAGGAAAAAGCCTGAATGCCAGACAAAACCGCCAGGCAGATGATGACGAAAGCAATTACTTTATTCGTCTCCAATATCCGCAGAGTATACTCGGATAATTTATCCCATAGCTTGGCACTCTCAGCATACTGCTGATTCATCCTGTTCAGGCCCAAAAGAAGCACTCCCGGAAAGCAGAAAAATAAAGCCAGAAACTGAATCCAGAATACCCAGTTTCTCCGCTTGAAATTCTCTATGCAATCAGCTAAAAATAATTTTTTTGATGTCATAACCTACTACCTCCGTTTCACTGATGAAGATTTCTTCCAGAGACAATGGCAATACTTCATAAAATACTGTATCTAAAGCCGCAAAGGTGGCAATCATTTCCTCCCTGCTGCCCCTTGCCGTAATGGTATACAGCATTCCTCTTTTCTCCATCTGCAAAATGTTCATCTGTTTTCTGGCTTTTTGGGCCTCATCCTCAGTGGAAAATACGCACTGAATTTTCTGTATATTGCATTTCATATCCAAAAGGTCTTTGGACAGTAAAACGCCACCTGCGTGTAAAAGTCCAATATGGTCGCAAATATCCTCCAGCTCCCTCAGATTGTGGGAGGCGATAATGGGCGTCAGTCCCCTTTGTTCCATATGGCTGGCCAGGATTCCCTTAATGGCCTGGCGCATTACCGGGTCCAGTCCGTCAAAGGTTTCATCGCAGATTAAGTACTTGGCATTGGTACAGAGTCCGCAGATGATAGCCAACTGCTTCTGCATTCCCTTGGAAA
>JBNMJJ010000122.1:0-6907 GCA_050873745.1 Lachnospiraceae bacterium
ATCTTGCACAGCGAAGTTTGGTAGCCATATCTGCAATCTTGAAGGAAATTGCCTGCTGGAAAGCAACGGGCTTATCAAACTGAATACGGTCCTTTGCATATTCAACTGCACTTTCAAATGCACCCTGAGCGATACCCAGTGCCTGGGAAGCGATACCGATACGTCCGCCGTCCAGAGTTGCCATTGCAATCTTAAAGCCCTGTCCTTCTTTACCAAGTAAGTTCTCCTTGGGAACCTTAACGTCATTGAATAATAACTGACGGGTTGCGGAAGAACGAATACCTAATTTATCATAGTGGTCGCCGAATTCAAATCCCTTCCATCCTTTTTCCACGATGAAAGCGCTGATGCCTCTGGTTCCAATATCAGGAGTCGTTACGGCAAAAACAACATATGTATCTGCTTCTCCACCATTGGTGATGAAGATTTTCTCACCGTTTAAAATGTAGTGGTCGCCGTTTAACACTGCAGTAGTTTCCGTTCCGCCCGCATCAGAACCTGCATTGGGCTCTGTTAAACCAAAAGCGGCAATCTTTTCGCCCTTTGCACAGGGGGTAAGATATTTCTGTTTCTGCTCTTCCGTACCGAAAGCGAAAATCGGCCAAGAGCCAAGAGAAACGTGTGCGGAAAGAATTACACCGAATCCGCCGTCCACTCTGGACAACTCTTCTACTGCGATTGCATAGCTGAGGGCATCCAGACCTGCTCCGCCATACTCCTTAGGGAAAGGAATTCCCATCCATCCCTTCTTCGCCATCATCTTAACCTGCTCCATGGGGAAGTGATTTTCCTGGTCCCACTGGAAGGCATAGGGCTTTACTTCTGCCTCTGCAAATTCACGAATCTGCTGGCGAAGATTCTCATGTTCCTGTGTTGTTTTGAAACTCATAGTTTTCCTCCTTTTACATTATATAATCTGTTACTGTAAAATTGCCTTGTTTAACTAATACATACCTTCTGAAAAGAAACTCTCTATGGTTCTTCTGCATTCACCAAAAAATATATGCTGTGGTTGGACAGCTCATTCTGTAAGCTCTTCTGAATCTTCGCCAGCTTTTTACGAATCTCACAGGAGTTTCCGCAGTTCTTCTCCCAGGAGCATTCATAGCCGGACTGCATACAGGCATTAATCTGATAATCCTCACCCATGATTTCCAACAAATCGTAAAGCGTAAGTTCTTTCAAGTCACAGTTCAATAAACAGCCGCCATTGCTTCCCCGTGTATTATGTACAATTCCTGCCCGGGACAATTTTGCGATTATTTTGTAGGCAAACTGCTGTGGAATGGCCTCCTTCTCACAAAGAGCCTTCATCGTGTGCCTTTGCCCATCCCCTAGAGTCCTCAGAATCCGGAGGGCGTAGTCTGTTTCTCGAGTGATTATCATAGCAAGCTTCTTTCTCACATATTTTTTATTACCATAACATTCCTGATAATCTTTGTCAAGATATTTTGTACAAATAAATTTATTTTTACATCTGTTTTTATTAAATATTGCACATATAATTTTACATAAAAAAAGTTTACATATGTCAAAATGACTTATGTAAACTCATATTTTACCAGAATCAGGCCTTTTGCCGGGGCTGTAGGGCCTGCCTTGCTTCTGTCCCGGGCCTCCAGTATCCCTTTTACCTCCTCCGGCCTTATCCTGCCCTTCCCCGCTTCCATCAGAGTTCCGGCAATAATTCTGACCATATTGTAAAGAAAGCCGTTTCCCGTCACCCGGATTTTGATTAAGGAGCCTTCCTTTTCCACCTGCAGCTTATGGATTCTTCTTACCGTCGTCTCCGCAGTGCTTCCTGCCGCACAAAAACTGGCAAAATCGTGTTCCCCAACCAGATAAGCGGCAGCCTCCTGCATTTCTTCCGGCTCCAGCGGCACATAAGTAAAGTGGGCGTAACGCTGCTGCAGAGGGTCTGCAAATTCCTCGTTTAAAATGCGGTATTCATAGGTTTTAAGAGAAGCCGTCTTTCGGGGGTGAAAATCCGCCTCTACCTCCCGGGAGTCCCGAATCCGAATATCCTCCGGCAGCCGCTGATTCAGGGCATAAGAAAATTTATTCCCGGGAATCCGGCTGTCCGTGTCAAAAACCGCAATGTTGCAGAGCCCGTGAACTCCCGCATCAGTTCTGCTGGCGCCGATAACCGTGGTTTCTTTTCTCAAAAGAGCGGATAAGCCCTTATTCAGTTCTCCTTCTATGGTGGGGCAGCCGGGCTGAAACTGCCAGCCATGATAAGCCGTGCCGTCATAGGCCACCGTCAGTTTTATTCTTCTCATTCCACTATTTATCCTATCACCATACAGCCTGCCAGATAAAGAAGCACCACTCCATAGGCCAGCCTGTCTCTTCTGTGGTAAACTAAAGGCTTCATTTTGGTCCGGTTGTCTCCTCCCCGGTAGCATCTGGCCTCCATAGCCATAGCCAGGTCATTTGCCCGCCGGAAAGCGGAAATAAACAGCGGCACCAGCAAGGGAACCATAGCCTTCGCTTTTTTCATCAAATTGCCGCTCTCAAAGTCCGCTCCCCGGGCAATCTGAGCCTTCATGATTTTATCCGTTTCTTCCATCAAAATAGGGATAAATCTCAGAGCTATGGACATCATCATGGCAATTTCATGCACCGGCACTCTGATTTTACGCAAAGGCTTCATCAGCCGCTCCATTCCGTCCGTCAAATTGTTCGGGGTGGTGGTCAGGGTCATTACGGAAGAACCGATAATCAGAAAAGACAGACGAACCGCCATCATCACCGCTACTTTCACTCCCTCTTTGGTGATAGTCAACTTCCATACACTGATGAGGGTTTCTCCCGGTGTCAGAAACAGGTTGAAAACCACCGTTAATAGCAGTAAAAAAACGATGGATTTCATCCCCTTAACCATAAACTTGAAGGGTACGTTGGAAAGACGAATCATCACCCCCAGAAAAAGGGCTGCTGCCAAATATCCCCATACGCTCTGAACCAGAAATAGGGACAGAATATAAGCCATGGTTGCCACCAGCTTCACCCGGGGGTCCAGCCTGTGAATGACCGACTCCGTCTGATAATATTGTCCTAAGGTAATATCTTTTAACATAGGTCTGCTGTTCCTGCTTTCTTACTTTCTACTGTTAAAGCACTGCAAAATTTCCCGCTTTGCTTCCTCAATGGTCGTCACATCCGTATTGACTCCAAAGCCTTCCTTTTTCAGGCGATTCATGATATAGGTCATTTGGGGAGCCGCCAGGCCAATCTGCTCCAGCTCATTCGCATGGGTAAATACCTTTCCCGGTGCGTCGTCATACATCACACTGCCCTGATTCATCACGATAATTCGTTCCACATACTCCGCCACATCCTCCATACTGTGGGACACCAGAATAATGGTCATTCCGGTTTCTTCCTTCAGCTTTTTTATCTGCCCAAGAATCTCATCCCTTCCCTTAGGGTCCAGCCCTGCGGTAGGCTCATCCAGAATCAGCACCTCCGGCCGCATGGCCAGTACGCCTGCAATAGCCACCCTTCGTTTCTGGCCCCCGGACAGTTCAAAGGGAGAGCGATAGAACTGGTCATCCTCTACTCCTACTCTTTTTAACGCCTCATAAGCCCTTAACTCTACTTCTTTTCCTTCCAGCCCCAGATTTTTGGGGCCAAAGCATACATCCTCAAAAACCGTAACCTCAAAGAGCTGATGCTCCGGGTACTGGAATACCAGCCCCACCTTGCTGCGCAGCTCCTTTTTCTGAAAATCCCTGTCCCCAATATCCCGCCCGTTAAAATAGACGCTTCCGCTGGTAGGAGACAGTAAGCCGTTTAAATGCTGCACCAGAGTGGATTTTCCCGAACCGGTATGGCCGATAAGGCCGATAAACTGTCCGTCGGGAATGACCAGATTAATATCCTTCAAGGCCGCCACCGCCAGCTTGGTGTCCGCTCCGTAGATATGGTTCACATGGTCTAAAATTAATGACATAATCTCTTCCTTTTTTCTTACGGCAAACCTGTATGGCAAATTGCCGTTTTCCCTAATATTCGCCTGCCCGTTTCAATTTTTTCAGTTCTGCTGTCAATTCATCTATGGTCAAAATTCCCGGCGGCAGGGGCAGACCGCTCTTCTTCAATTCATAAGCCAGCTCCGTCACCTGGGGCACATCCAGCCTCAGGCTTCTCAGGGCCTCTACCTGGGAAAAAATGTCCCGTGGCACTCCCTGCATGACTACCTTGCCGTTATCCATCACATACACCTTATCTGCATGAATAACCTCTTCCATGTAATGGGTAATCAAAATCACCGTAATTCCTTCCGCCTGGTTCAGGGCCCGTACAGCACGGATAACCTCTTTTCGTCCGTTGGGGTCCAGCATAGCCGTAGGCTCATCCAGAATAATGCACTTGGGGTGCATGGCAATAACTCCCGCAATGGAAACCCGCTGCTTCTGTCCACCGGACAGCTTATTGGGAGAATGCTTTCGGTATTGGTACATACCTACCGCCTTCAGGCTTTCCTCTACCCTTGCCCAGATTTCTTCAGTGGGTACACTTAAGTTTTCAGGTCCGAAGCCCACGTCCTCCTCCACTACCTGACCGATAATCTGATTGTCCGGATTCTGAAAGACCATTCCTGCGGACTGTCGAATATCCCATACTTTCGTATTGTCCCCGGTATCCTTTCCATCCACCCAGACGGTTCCTTCGGTGGGATAAAGAAGGGCATTCAGATGCTTTGCCAGTGTGGATTTGCCGGAGCCGTTATGGCCCAGTATGGCGACAAACTCTCCCTCCTGAATATCCAGATTAACTCCGTCCACTGCCCGGAGAATCCCTTCCACATTCCCTTCCTCATCTCTTCGGATATATTCAAATGCCAGATTAATGGCTTTAATGATTCCCATTCTTTATTTTCCTTCGCTAGTTAATATATTAACGCTGATGATTCAACTTATTGTACTAGAAAACATGAGTAATTACAATATATGCTCTTTTTTTTGAACATACTATATTTTTACCATTCTACATGGAAGTGCAATCCTGCGTCAATATTGGAGAGAAAAATTATAGTTTATAAGCTATTGAATACTTTAATTGAAATAAGGAGATAATTCTGGTATAATTCACCCATATTAGAGCAAGGAGGTATGTTAAATGCCACAGATTATACCAATTAAAGATTTGAAAAATACTTCGGAAATTTCCGATATGTGCCATAAATCGAATGAGCCTATTTATATCACTAAAAATGGATATGGCGATATGGTCATTATGAGTATGGAAATTTATGAAAGTACCATACATCAGCTCAAAATGTATAGGGATATTGAGGTATCAGAACGTCAGATAGAAAATAAGCAAATAAAAGATGCCAAAATAGCTTTAGCAGGGATGAGGAAAAAGTATGATATATAAGCTAATCATTACAGAGTGCGCAGATGAATTGCTTGATAATATTTTGCATTACTTACTATACCAGTTAAAAAACGAACAGGCAGCCAAACATTTACTGGATGAAATTGATAATGTCTATAACCGTTTGGTAGAAAATCCTCTGCAATTTCCACTGAGTAGAGATACATATTTGGCAAATAGAGGATACTATGAAGCTGTTATCGGACAAATGAATTATACCATGATATTTAGCATTAAAACGGATATTTTAAATATAGTAGGTATATTTCATCAACTGGAAAATTATCGTAAGAAATTATAGCTTTTAGTGATGATTACGCAAATATAGATGTATTACCATTATATGATAGAAGTATTTCTATATCTTCAATCCATCTATACGGGGAAATACATGGGTTTAATACAACACTCTTTCAAATTATGGTTTAACAGATAAAACAGATATGCTATAATAATATACACTGTAGTATGCAAAGATAGCCCTTTACCGTTCAGGGCTGCAAAATTTACTGCAGATTAAGGTACAGAAAGGAAAAAGAGTGATGAAACAAAAGAAAACCGTTGTACTGCTTGCATTGCTTCTCGCCATGCTGGCAACCACCACCGCTTGCGGTGAAAAAAGTAAGGATGACATTTCAGGCACAGTTACTCCTGTGGAAAGTACAGGAGCGCCTATGTCAGAAGAGGGGACCAAACCTGTATCTGAGACAGAGGACGATATTGAGGACTCCGCATCAGCAGAAGCTGACCTGCCGTCGCTGTCTTTAGGTCGTATGGAGGGCGGCGTTTATACCAACAACTACCTGGGAATAACCTGTCAACTGGATTCAAGCTGGCAGTTCTATACTTCCGAAGAGCTTCAGGATTTACCTGGAGATATTGCCCAGCTAATAGAAGGTTCTGAGCTTGGCGACGCTATTTCCGGTATGGAACAGATTATAGATGTACAGGCTGAGAATTCGGAGAACTTAACCTCCTTCAACGTTCTCTACCAAAAGCTGAGTGTCCCGGAACGCCTTGCTTTCAGCAAAATGAGTGAAGAAGAAATCATAGATGAGCTCATTAAAGAATATGCTCTTCTGGAAGACGGCTATGCACAGATGGGTATGGAAATGAAAGAAATTTCCAGCAAGAAAGTTACCTTTCTCGGCGAAGAAAGAACCGGCCTCTTACAACTTTGCGATGTAGGCGGAAGCGACTACTATATCTTCCAGCTTATGAATTATAATCTGGGCGAATATGGCACTACTATTACTTTTGCCAGCTTATATGAGGATAAAACACAGGAAGTTATGGACCTGTTCAGCCCAATTAATTAAATAATCATGCCAGCAGGTCTAAGATTTGAACCTCTTAGCCTGCTGGCCTTCTTCTTTTTTATCCTATGAAAAATAAACAAATCTCATCTTCCCAACCTGGCATTCATTCATGAATTTCTAAAGGCAAGCCGTCAGGGTCAGAAAAAAAGGTCATTTTCTTTCCCGTATAAGCATCCACCCGAATGGGCTCTGTTTCGATACCC
>JBNMJJ010000123.1:0-6835 GCA_050873745.1 Lachnospiraceae bacterium
GAAGATAGATAAGGTAAGAATAAATGCCAAAGGAAGGAAAATCTATATCTGGGGTGCTGGAAACGGCGGAAAGATTGTAGAGGAAGTCTGCCGGAAACGTGGAATCGCCGTGTCAGGGTTTTGCGATAAAAATGCAGATAGAATTGGAGAATATTTGAATTACCCGGTTCTGTCGCTTTCAGAGATGAATCCAAAGGAAGACTATCTGCTGATTTCCTTTATGACTTTTGAATATAATCTGCTGGATTGGATTCATGAGATAGGATATACCTGTGAAGATTGTTTTTACCTGAACGAAAATGAAGTATATAATAAAGAGGATATTTTTTACAAAGGCTGTAAAGTTGGGCGTTATACTTATGGGTACAAGGGGCTTTTGAACAGCTATCCTATGGCCGTATCCATTGGACGGTATTGTTCAATTAATCCGACTGCAAGGATATGGAACAACCACCCTATGGACTACATAACAACCCATCCCTTTTTGGACTATCCCATGTTTTACAGGTGGGAAGAGTATGAAACAAGGCGGGCTTATACCCGTCAGTACGGAAAATATTTTCATAATTCGGCGTTTGAGAACAGTCCTCTCAGGGACAACCGGGAAGTGGTGATAGGCAATGATGTATGGATTGGAGCAAATGTAATCATCCTGCCGGGGGTGAAAATCGGGGATGGAGCAGTGATAGCGGCGGGCGCCGTTGTAACCGGAGATATTGAGCCTTATGCGGTGGCAGGAGGAGTGCCGGCCAAGATTATTAAATACCGCTTTACACAAGAAGAGATAAGCCTGTTGGAGCAGATTAAATGGTGGGAATGGTCTGAGGAAGAGTTGGAGAAAAATATGGAGTTGTTTTACCAGCCGGAGAAATTCTTGGAGCTGGCAAAGGGCCAAGATAAAACGGAAGAGAAAAAGGGGATAGTATATGAATAAAGGATTAATAGCAGTGGTATCAGCATTAACAGGTGCAGCAGTCGGTGCTGCGGCAGTAGGTAAAATATCTACGGATGCAAATTTTAGAATTCGGAATACCTCAGACAAGCATTTAGGACTTTTTCTCCTGATGAATCGCTGGGTTCAGGTGAAGCAGGAAGGGAAAAATCTTTCTTCCTATTTTGAGAGTAACGGATATAAAAAGATTGCCATTTATGGAATGAGCTATGCCGGAGAGCGATTATTGGAAGAACTTAAAAATACACAGACAGAGGTAGAGTATGGCATTGACAGAAATGCAGATGCTTTATACGCTGATATTACTATTGTAAGTCCTGATGAGGAGCTTAAAGAGGTGGATGCTGTTGTGGTGACTTCCATATTTTATATGGATGAAGTAGAAAAAACATTGTCAGAAAAACTGTCATGTCCAATTCTTTCATTAGAAGATATTTTATATGAAGTATAGTTTTGAGAATAGGAATAATGATACTGATTAATAAAAGGAGGTACGCCGCCAGGCGTGATAAAACATGAAAATAATAGCGATATATTTACCACAATTTCACAGAGTACCTGAAAATGATGAGTGGTGGGGCGAAGGATTCACAGAATGGACTGCGGTAAAAGCGGCAAAGCCCCTGTATGAAGGGCATAACCAGCCACGGAAGCCTCTGAACAATAATTACTATGATTTAACCCAAAAGTCTGCCATGGTAGAGCAGTCTGCTTTAATGAAAGAATATGGAATTTATGGGATGTGTTTTTATCACTATTGGTTTAAGGACGGCAGAAAAATTCTGGAAAAACCGGCAGAAAATCTTCTGAAATGGACCGACATTGATATGCCCTTTTGCTTTTCCTGGGTAAATGTGTCCTGGATACGGTCGTGGAGCAATCTGAGAAATGCGGGTAGCTGGGCTGATAAGTTTGATAAGGATATATCCAATATTTCCGATAATGGAGTTTTACTGGAGCAAAAATACGGGGGCAAGGAAGCGTGGCGGGCCCATTTTATGTACTTACTGCCATTTTTTCAGGACCAGAGATACATAAAAATAGAGGAAAAGCCTGTTTTTATCTTCTATAAACCGGATGAAATAGCCTGTCTTCCCCAGATGATTGAGTATTGGAATCTGCTGGCAAAAGAGAATGGACTTAAGGGAATTTATTTTATTGGAACGAATGTTGGACAGAAGCCAGGTTTAGATGCGGTACTTCAGCAGGAGCCGGGGTGTACCTTCATGAGCACCAAACTAAAAAATGAACCTAGTAGTGGTTGTAAAACAATAGATTTTCAGACTTTTTGGAATAAAATTATTCATCGGCCAGTGAAGGAGCAGGATAAAACATATCTTTGTGCAGTGACAGGATATGATGATACCCCAAGGAGGGGAAACGGCGGAGTGGTTATCGAAGGAACAAGTCCCTCGATATTTGAAACCAATTTAAGAAAATTATTGAAAAAGAGTCAATTAAGGGAAAATGAGTATGTTTTTATCAATGCCTGGAACGAATGGGGGGAGGGCATGTATCTGGAGCCTGACCAAAGAGATGGGTATGGTTATTTAGAAGCGGTTAAAAATGCGCTGCATTCATATGAAGATGAGCAGTTGGATATTGCTTCAGATGAAGATGAACAGGTTCAATTCTATCAGGAACTGGCGTTGCGTTTTGAGAGTTATTGGAAAACCATGGATAGATGGCTGACCTTTAAAAATCGGGGGTGGACGATAGAGGATTATTTATTAAAAAGAGGAATTAAAAATATAGCGATATACGGAATAGGAATCCTGGGAAATCAGTTGCTTGCTGATTTGGAGGGAAGTAAAATTGAAATACGGTATGGGATAGATAATCGTAAAGAAAGCATTAGAAAAAATTTTCCTGTTTATTGCATAGAAGATGATTTGCCTGAGGTTGATTTGGTGATTGTATCCGTAACCCAGCATTATATGCAGATTTATTTCCAGTTAAGAAAGAAGTTGAAATGTGATGTAATGTCGTTGAATGAAATTTTAGAAGAATTATAGTTTTTCTTTTAATTAAAGTATAATATAGTGATGGTTACAATGGTGGAGAAATAATGAAATCAGAGCAGATTGGTAATATTAAGCTAAATTTGGAATATTATTCAGGCGATGACCAATATTCCGATGGCGACATCGAAGACGAAATATTGAATATTGTGAAAAATACAGATAAGTATGAGGCGGAAATTGCCAAGAGCAACCGCTTTGAAGTCTTTTATCATCTCTCGAAGGAACGGGAAATGATAACGCAGATAATGAATATCGGAAAGAGTGATACGGTATTGGAGGTAGGAGCAGGCTGCGGTGCGGTAACGGGAAGCCTTGCTGTCAGGGGAAAGAGCGTGGAATGTATAGAGCTGTCAAAGCGGCGGTCCCTGATTAATGCTTACAGGAATAAGGACAAAGAGAACATTCTTATACATATAGGTAATTATGAGGATATAAGACTGGATAAAAAGTATGACATCATTACCCTGATTGGAGTTTTGGAATATGCGGGATATTATATTCATGCCGCCGAACCGTATCGGGCGTTTTTGGAAAGCATACGGGAAAAACTGAACGAGAATGGGAAGCTGTACATAGCTATAGAAAATCGTTTGGGGATGAAATATTTCTCGGGATGTAAAGAGGACCATTTCGGAAAAGAATTTTGTGGAATAGAAGGTTATGAAAGGGAGACAAAAATCAGAACCTTTTCCTATTATGAATTAATAGAATTATTCCATAAAGCAGGTTTTTCGAGTTATGAATTTTATTATCCCTATCCCGATTATAAATTTGCCAATGTAATATATTCAGATGAGTTTCTGCCCAAAAAAGGAGATTTGCAAAGGTATGGAACCAATTACAGTTCGTCCAGGATTCAGACGTTCGATGAAGTCAAGGCATTTGACAGCCTGATGATGAAGCAGGAGTTCAAGATTTTTACCAATTCCTTCCTGGTGGAACTGAAAAAATAGGAGAAAAGATGCGAAAGATATATTGTAAGGCTACAGAGCAGCGCAGAAGAAAATTTCAAATATATACTTCAATAGTGGAAGATAACGGTGAAAGATATGTGACTAAGGAAGCCGTTTTTGAAGAGGGAAAGGAACACATATCCCATATATTCGATAATTATACCGTTCTTAATTCTCTGCACCCGGGAAAGGTGGTAGAAGCTAAAAGAATCGAAGACCAGATACGTTTCCCGTTTATTGAGGGCCTGCAATATGAAGAGGGGTTGGAGGCGCTTTTTGCTTCCAGCGGTGCTGAAGACAGGCAGCAGAGAGCTTTAAGTGAATGGAAACAATTTATTATCGGTAAAGAGGAAAATATAGTTCCGTTTGATAATCATCAGAGATTTCAGGAAATTTTCGGAGACGGAAGCCTGCTTCTTGGAGATGCGGCTTTGAAAATTACCAACTTTGACTGCATTGCGGAAAATATTATCGTAACAGACCGGGGAGAACGGTTTATTGATTATGAATGGGTTTTTGACTTCCCGATTCCTCTGGATTTATGTATATTCAGGGTTTTACAGATTTTTTCCTTAAAAAATAACATACCCCTTTCTAAATTATTGAAACTTTCCGGTATTGAAGAGGGGGAAAAGACTGAAGTATATGAAAAAATGCTGGATTCCTTTAATCTGTACACTGCTTATGAGGATGGCGAGGATATACTCTATTCCGGTCTGGGAAAGGCATATAAGGAGCCGAAGATTTTAAGCAATGACAGGGACAGGCAGTTGAAGTTTGAATTTCCGGATTTTCAGATAGAGGAAAACTGCAAAATTATTCTCTATGGAGCAGGAGAGGTAGGACAAAGCTACCATAAATATTTAAAAGAGTCAAACTATATTCCTGTGGGCTGGGTAGATAAGCAGTATAAAAAGTATGAGCAGTTTGGATGCGAGGTGCATTCTGTGGACTGTCTTTTTGAGAGTGAATTTGATTATATTCTCTTGGCGATATATAACGATAAAACGGCCCGGGAAATTATAGCAGAATTGACAGAAAGGGGTATTGCAGAAGAAAGGATAATCTGGAAAAAGCCAAGACATATTTAGGGTTTGGAGGGCGAGATGAAAATATATATTTGGGGACTGGGAAAAGGCTGTGAAAGGGTTTTAGCTAACTTAGAGAAAAATGTTGAGATAATAGGTTTTATTGATAATAATCCGGCATTTCAGGGGAAAAAACATAAAGAAAAGCCTATCCTTTCTTTTGAAGCCATAGAGGAAGAGTTTGATTATATTATTATAAGTATCATAAATTACAAAGCGGTTTTGTTCCAGTTGGAAGAGAAGGTTGGTTCTGACAGGATTATTTGTTATTACAGTACAGAGGAATGCTATGCAAAAAAAGGAAATCTGTTGAAAAACGAAGCCTGGAAAATTGATGTATTGGAAAACCGACTAAGTATAATTGAAAAAATGACAAATATCCGGCTGCGGAATATGGGCTATGAAGTTGCGGATAAGCTGCAGAAGAAGGATTATCAGCGTCCTGTGGTAAGAAGTGGAAGTGAAGCCGTTAGAAGGATTGTGGATGAAAAGAAGTCTTTGATTCGTTTTGGGGATGGGGAGTTTGAAATCATGGCAGGTAATGACCGGCCCATTTTTCAAAAGTATAACGAAAGACTTGCCGAAGGGCTAAAAAATGCTATTCAGACAGAGGATGAGAGGATATTAATCGCAGTTGCGAATAATTATGGAGCCCTGGATGAGTACACGGAAGAAGTGGCCGCAGGAATCAGGGAGTATATGACGGAAGAAGTAAGGGCTTATCATTATTCGGTATTAAAGCCGGATAAGGTCTACTACGACGCCTATATGTTTAAAAGCTATTTTCCCTATAAGGACAAAAGCAGAACAGAAGAACGTGTTGCCATAATTAAACAGATTTGGGACCAACGGGATGTGGTCATTATCGAGGGCAACCTGACAAGAACCGGGCAGGGAAATGATTTGTTGGATAATGCAAAAAGTATACAACGGATTTTATGTCCGACGAAAGAAGCCTACGACTGCTACAGCGATATTTTAGCAGAAGCGTTGAAGGTAAGCAGGGATAAACTTATCCTGTTGACTTTGGGTCCGGCGGCAAAGCTGTTAGCTTATGATTTGGTTCAGCAGGGGTATCAGGTAATCGATATTGGGCAGATTGATATGGATTATGAATGGTATCGGGCCGGAAGGGGCATCCGGGTACCTATTCCGAATAAATATGTATCGCAGCTTCCTCCGGCCAGTGTAGAGCCAATAGAAGATGAGGAGTACGAAAAACAGATTATTGCCAGAGTAGGGATAGTTGAATAAGACTGATTAAAAGGGTATGAAATAGAAAATGCTAAGTAAGAAAACCGCCATTGTCATTCCGATTCATAAGATTGGATTTAATCATGATGAAGAGATTTCTTTCCGGCAGGCTGAAAAGGTTTTTTCAAAAGAAGATATTATTTTAGCTTTGCCGGAACATATATATTACAGTGAAGAATATAAAAAATACAAAAAAGAAAAGTTCAGCAGGGATTATTTTGAAAGTGTGGAGTCTTATAATAGATTAATGCTTTCAGCCGAATTTTATAAAAGATTTATTGCGTATGATTATATTCTGATATATCAGTTGGATGCCTTTGTCTTTAAAAACAAATTGGGCTATTTTACGGAGCTTGATTATGATTATATAGGGGCGCCGTGGTTACATGGTATTTTTTACTATATCAATGAAAAGAATTGTATATGGCATGTGGGAAACGGAGGGTTTTCTTTAAGAAAAGTTAAGCCTTTTATCAGGATATTGGAAGAAAAAGAACCATTGAAGAAAAGTATAATCAACGAAGATGTATTTTTTTCTTCAGTCGTAGACGGAGATTTTAAAAC
>JBNMJJ010000124.1:0-6796 GCA_050873745.1 Lachnospiraceae bacterium
ATATAATACAGAATAAAGAAAAGAAAACTTATACCAAAACCAGAAAAAATATTTATCCGGTTTTGGTATAAGTTTTTTGGTTTCCTAATGTTATAATCCAAACACTCAAATAGGAAAAGAAGCCGTTGGGTAGATAATGACAAATGGAGGTGATTTACATGATTTATGGTTTGTTACGCAATTAATTATTTAAGGGGCTGTAATACAGCCCTTTTAAAAAATATTAGGAAATAGGAAAGAGGTCAAAAATGGGGGATTTTTTTGTTAGGTCAAGCTCTGCTGTAATTTTTAGCTTGGGTGAAAAACATATTATTGGATATGGAAGTATGCAGGAAAGTTTTACAGAAGAGGTGTATAATTCAATTTATGAACTTTTAAAGTATGTATCTGAACCTAAGAAAAAAGAAGAAATTATTGATTTTATCAAAAAGAAGAATATATCAGAAGAGATATTTGAATTATGTTTGAGTAAAAAATATATAACTGATAATCCTTGGGTGATTCTAAATGACAAAGATAGTGTGGACTACAAAAACAGATTATATGTAGATTGTTCCTATGCAAAAAGTGAGACAATATTGGAAAGGATTAGGGATTCTATCTTAATTAATATTGGATGTGGGGGAATTGGAAATTATTTAATGTACGCATATGCAAGTTTTTTACCCAAAAAGATTATTATGATAGATGGAGATGTTGTTAGTGAGTCGAACCTGAATCGTCAGATATTTTTTGACTTATCCGATGTCAATCGTTTGAAATGCGATGTATTGAAAGAAAAATTAGAGAAAAGGTTTAAAATGGTTCAATATGAAGCATATTCAAGATTTGCAGATGCTAATGTTTTACGAGAAATACTAGATAAAGTCAAAGGAGAAGATATTATTGTTACCATTTCTGGTGATAGCAATACAACAGTGAGGGAATGTACCCGTATTGCAGCAGAATACGGAATTCCCTGTTTGAATATTGGGTATTTAAACGATTTTTCAGTAATTGGGCCTTTTTATATTCCGAATTATTCGGCATGCCCTTTTTGTGTTGACTTAGGAGCAGATTATGAAGATAATGGATTTAGTGAATTAGAGGAATTCAATTCATTTTACAGGGCTCCTTCTTCTTTTATGAATAGTTCAATGGCATCTGCCATGGCAATGACCGATATTTTACATTACTTTTCTGGAGAAAAGACTGCGATAAATTCCTTAAATAAAAGAATAGGAATTGGAAACAAGGATTTTAATGTTGTAACGATTGAGGTTAAAAGAAATGAAAAATGCAAAATCTGTGGCAGTATTGGTACATAACATAAGAGTATTCTATCTGTCTTCAATCCTGAAAGGGGTTGCGATTGCCATTCCCCATGCAATTCTGACCCTGATTTTTCTGGAAAAAGGGATGTCCTATTCTCAGATTGCGACAATTCAGGCAGCCTATTCTATTGCCACAATTATTTTTGAATTTCCTTCCGGAGTTTTGGCTGATAAATACAGGAAAAAAAACATCTTTATCCTATCCAATCTCATTTTAGCAGTAAGCTACGTCATTGTATTGGTGTCCGATTCCTTCTATATGCTTATGCTGGCCTGGCTGATTTATGGTATGTCAAATGCCTTTGAAACAGGGACGGTAGATGCGGACATTATCGTTATGATAAAAAGAATCTGTCCCGCCGAGGAGCGGCAAAGCCGGATTGAAAAATTCCTGGGGAGGGGAAACAGTTTGTCGGGAATTGCGGCAATTTTGGGGGCAGGTGCAGGCTTTTTCCTGTATCAGTATATAGATATTGGAGTGTATCATCTGATGATTGTGCTGATGCTTATCAGTGGGATAATCGTTCTGCTTCACTATAAAACCATTGAAACGTCGGACAGGTCTGAGGGCAGCAGTATTTTACAATTAGTAAAGGAAACCGCAGCGGAATTAAAGAGCAGCGTGGAGCTTCGTTGGATTGTGGCGGCCTTTGGAGCCCTGCAGATGTACATACAGGTACATTTTCAAATGTGGCAGGCGTACTTTCTGGAGGCGGGATACCCCAGGGAGTCCTTTCTGGGGCTCTATCTGCTGTTTCAGCTTATCACTATTCTTGTGTACAGATTTCCGGTTTCAAAGCTGTTTCAGAAATACCTTCCCGGGTTGGCGATGCTTGGTATTGCAGCATCCCTCCTCCTGTATTTTACAGTAAATAAGGCGGCGGTAATCATACTGTACTGCGTTCCGGTGGTGATTGTATTGATGTTCCAGTTCTTTTTGGGAATTGTATACAATATGAAGGTTAGGGAGGAAAATATTTCTTCGCTGACCTCTTTAAATTCCACCATTATGCGGTGCTTTAGTGCAGTGACCCTTCTGTCGGCAGGGGTAATTATTGAAGTTTTTTCACTGAAAACACTGTATTTGGCCTTTGCCATTCTTACCATTGCCGCAGTGGCGTTAATCAGCAGAAAATTTACAGCGGTTCATCCAGATGCAGGAGGAAAAGGAAAGACTTAGTGTGAAGAGAACTTCTAGAGGCTCATGTCAGAGGGCATTTCGCCAAGAAGTTCTAGCTTCACACCGAAGAATGCCTGAAAAACGGCATTCTTCATCTCGATTAGAGATGCTGCAAAGCAGCATCATGGAGGTTAATATTTGTCCCGTCATTACCGATATAGATTATAGCTAAGGATGGCGTCTGATTTCAATGGATTGTGAGATTGAATCAGGCGCATTTTTTACGTTTAACAGAGCCAAAGGCACTGAATGTTCATGTTTCATTAAAACAGGTAATAGCGTGAGAAGAAGTGCTAAGGCTCACAGCAGAGGCTAAAAGAACTTCTGAGGCTTATGCGAAGCATATGCCGGGCTCACACCACGGATTTGGGATGCTGCAAAGCGGCATCATGGAGGTTAATATGGTAAATACGATGCAATATAATCACTTTTTAAAAGAATATGATAATGCTATAATAGGAGGAGCGGCTCAGGCAGAAGCCGAAGTGGATAAGGAGAAAGAGACAGCCTCATGGGAAGAAATATTGAAGGTGAAAGAGAACCAGAGAGAGCGGCGGGAGTTACGCAATGACAAAAAGTCTAAAAAACGCAATAGGAAGGATGAATACAACTGGTGGGCGGAGCGTATGGCCCGGCACGATATGTATATGCAGCTTTTTCTGGCAGGGAGAGGAGTGTATTACAGCCCGCATTTCACCGGGCTGGGGAACTTTCCGGGCTCCTATTCCAGAATGATGAATTTAAAAAGTCTGGTGTCTATCCAGGCAGAAAGTATTGCACAGCAGAAGCTGCATCTTAAGGCTTCAGAGGATGAAGGGACGAAAGAATCATCTTTGTTCAACCCGGAATCTGCGACGGCGGTAAAGCATCTGCGATAATTAGCTGCTAAGGCAGCAGAATGAGAGGAAATGATGAATCAGAATAAACCCCAATACCATAAAGAAATGGAAAAAATAATCGACAGCTTAAAGGGAGAAAAAAAGCGGCTTTTGCTCCATAGCTGCTGTGCGCCCTGTAGCAGCGGCGTGCTGGTTCCTTTGCAGGAAATTTTTGACCTGACCGTATATTATTATAATCCCAATATTTCTGAACAGGAGGAGTATGGGAAACGGGCAGAGGAGCAAAAGAAGCTGATTAACGCCCTGAATCAGGAAAAACCGGATTTTCCCATCGAAATTATAGAGGAGGCTTATGAGCCGGAACCTTTTTATGCGGCAGCAAAGGGGCTGGAAAAATGCCCCGAAGGAGGAGAGCGGTGTTTCCGTTGTTTTGCGCTCCGGCTGGAAAAAACGGCTCAAAAGGCCAGGGAGGAAGGCTTTGATTATTTTACTACCACCCTGACTATCAGTCCGCTGAAAAATGCAGAGAAAATTAATGCCATCGGTAAAGAACTGGAAGAAAAGTACGGGGTGAATTTTCTGCCCTCCGATTTCAAGAAAAAGGATGGTTATAAGAACAGTATTGCTCTTTCCAAAAAGTATGACTTGTACCGCCAGAATTACTGCGGATGTATCTTTTCCAAGGTGGAAAGCCTTTCCAAGGAAGGGAAAGTATGATACAGTAAAGGGGCGCAAGAAGAAGTTCTAATGCTCACGTCAGTGGACAAATCATGCCCAAAGGGCATGTGCAAAGAACTTCAGAGGCTTATGCAAAGCATATGCCGGGCTTGCGCCCGGAGAATGCCCTGGAAAGGGCATTCTCCCCACTAATTTTAGATGCCGCAGAGCGGCATAATGAAGGATAGCGCAAGAAAGAGGGCGGTCAGGCCCGTTAATGGAGGAGAAGATGAAGAAGATTTTGGATTTGATTTCGGAGGAAATGCAGCAGGCTTTTGAGGCCGCAGGCTACGAGGCCGCTTTGGGAAAGGTAACCCTTTCCAACCGTCCGGATTTATGCGAATATCAGTGCAACGGAGCTATGGCAGGAGCCAAAAAGTACAAGAAAGCCCCTTTGATGATTGCTGGCGATGTGGCGAAGGAACTGGCGGACAGCAGGGTATTTTCTTCTGTGGAAGCGGTTCCCCCAGGTTTTTTAAACTGTAAGGTGAAGCCTTCCTTTTTAGCTGCTTATCTGCAAAAAATGCGGGAGGATGAGAAGTTTGGCCTTGAGGAGGCAGAGGAGCCGGAGACTATCGTAATTGACTACGGCGGACCCAATGTGGCAAAACCCCTGCATGTGGGCCATCTGCGCTCCGCCATTATCGGGGAAAGCGTTAAGCGGATTTTACGCTATATGGGCCATAAGGTAATCGGAGACATCCACCTGGGCGACTGGGGCCTGCAGATGGGCCTGATTATTACCGAGGTGAGAGAGCGGCAGCCGGAGTTGATTTATTTTGACGAAAGCTATACCGGGGAATATCCTGGAGAGCCTCCCTTTACTATAGGTGAGCTGGAAGAGATTTATCCTACTGCCAGCGGCAAATCCAAGGAGGACGCCTCCTATAAAGAAAAAGCTATGGAGGCCACCTTTAAGCTGCAAAGCGGCGTTCCCGGCTACCGGGCCCTGTGGAAGCATATCCTAAGTGTATCGGTGGAAGATTTAAAGAAAAACTATGCCAACCTGAAGGTGGATTTCGACCTCTGGAAAGGAGAGTCCGATGTGCATGAGAGGATTCACGGCATGGTGGATTATATGAAAAAAGAAGGGTATGCTTATTTAAGTGAAGGCGCTCTGGTGGTGGACGTTAAGGAGGAAACGGATACGAAAGAAATCCCCCCCTGCATGATTTTAAAATCTGACGGAGCCGCACTCTATAATACCACCGATTTGGCTACCATTATGGAGCGTATGGAAGTGATTAAGCCGGACCGTTTGATTTATGTGGTGGATAAACGGCAGGATTTGTACTTTGAACAGGTGTTTCGGTGTGCAAGAAAAACCAAACTGGTCAATGAGGCTACCAGACTGAATTTCCTGGGCTTCGGCACCATGAATGGTAAAGACGGAAAGCCCTTCAAAACCAGAGAGGGCGGCGTAATGCGTCTGGAGAGCCTGCTTCAGGAAATTAATGAAGAAATGTACAAAAAGATTACGGACAACAAAGAGGTGGATGAAAAACAGGCAAGGGAAACCGCCCGTCAGGTGGCTTTGGCGGCGGTAAAGTATGGGGATTTGTCCAATCAGGCATCCAAGGACTATATTTTTGATATTGACCGCTTCACCTCCTTTGAAGGAGATACCGGCCCTTATATCCTCTATACCATCGTTCGGATTAAGTCTATTTTAAGAAAATATCAAAAGCAGGGCGGAAACTTAAGCGGGGCCAATTTGAAAGAGGCAGTGGGTGAGAGTGAAAAGAGCCTGGTCATGGAGGTGGCAAGGTTTAACACCATGATAGAGGCTGCTGCGGCAGAGATTGCCCCTCATAAGGTATGTTCTTATCTTTACGATTTGTCCAATGCCTTTAACAAGTTTTATCATGAAACCAAAATTCTGGGAGAAGAGGACCGGGAAAGACAGGAAGGCTATATTGCCCTTTTGTGCCTGTGCCTGAACATCCTGGAAACCTGCATCGATTTGCTGGGCTTTGATGCTCCCGAGAAGATGTAATTTGTTCTGAATTTGACAGTATTTTGGGCTTTGCCTGAATTTCGAAAATAAAATAAACAGTAAAGGAATGCTTATGGGAATTTTATCCAATTTAGAACCGAAATCGGTATTTCGTTTTTTTGAAGAAATTTGCACCATTCCCCACGGCTCCGGCAACACAGCCGGAATCAGCCGGTATCTGGCAGAGTTTGCTGCAGAGAGAAAACTGAAATATATTCAAGATGAACTGGGAAATGTAATTATCTGGAAAAATGCCTCCCCCGGCTATGAAGAAAAGGAACCCATCATGCTGCAGGGGCACATGGATATGGTGGCGGTGAAAAAGCCGCAAAGCAGTATAGATATGGAGAAAGAAGGCCTTCGCCTGAAAGTAGAAGGGGACAATATTCTGGCTGAGGACACCAGTCTGGGAGGGGATGACGGAATTGCAGTGGCTTACGAGCTGGCCCTTTTGGACAGTGATAAGCTGGCCCATCCTGCGCTGGAATGTGTGTTTACGGTAGATGAGGAAATCGGGCTTCTGGGCGCTCAGGCCATTGATTTATCCCAATGCAGGGCGAGGCGTATGATTAATCTGGATTCCGAGGAAGAGGGCATCTTTCTTGTGGGCTGTGCAGGAGGAATGCGGGTGGACTGCCACCTTCCGGTAAAAAGAGAAGAGGCTCAGGGAATTCTTTACAAGGTGCATATCGGGGGCCTGCTGGGGGGCCATTCTGGGGCTCAAATCCATGAGGGAAGGGCCAATTCCAAC
>JBNMJJ010000125.1:0-6779 GCA_050873745.1 Lachnospiraceae bacterium
AGCTGCATGGACAGGAAGGGGGACTTGTGCCACAGCAGCATAGCGGTAAATACGGAAACCACTTCTCCAATGTTGGTGCCCAGAAGAAAACCTACCACCTTCTTGATGTTGGCATAAATACCCCGGCCCTCCCGCACAGCATCTACAATGGTGGCAAAGTTGTCATCCGTCAGGGTCATGTCCGCAGCGCCCTTTGCCACATCGGTGCCGGTGATTCCCATGGCGCAGCCGATGTCTGCGGCCTTAAGAGCAGGAGCGTCGTTTACGCCGTCGCCGGTCATGGCTACCACCCGTTCCTTTTGCTGCCATGCTTTGACGATACGGATTTTATTTTCCGGAGAAACCCGGGCATAGACGGAAATATGCTCAATCTGTTCCGCTAACTGTGCTTCCGAGAAAGCATCCAGCTCCACTCCGGTAATGGCCTTATCGCCGGGCTGTAAAATACCCAGCTCTGAGGCGATAGCAGAAGCGGTAACCACATGGTCTCCGGTAATCATCACCGGCTTGATTCCGGCCCGGCGGCAGGTTTCTACGGCGGCTTTGGCTTCCGGCCGGGGCGGGTCAATCATGCCCACCAGCCCCAGAAAGGTCAAATCCTTTTCCAGTTCTGCAGAAACGGGTTCGTCGGGAATTAAATCCAGCTCTTTATAGCCGATAGCCAGCACACGCAGAGCCTGAGCGCTCATTTCCTCATTGATTTTTGCCGCCAGTGCCAAATCACCCTCTATACAGCGGTTGCTCATCACATCAAAAGCGCCTTTTACAATGGCGGTAAATTTGCCGTTTATGGTATGCACCGTAGTCATCAGTTTCCGGTCGGAGTCGAAAGGAAGCTCCGCCAGACGGGGGTGGGCTTCGTTCAGTTTAGTCTTTTCCAGCCCCAGCTTATGGGCGGCAAGTACGATAGCCGTTTCCGTGGGGTCGCCGATATGCTGTTCCCTGCCTTCTTCAAAAATGACGGAGCCGTCACAGCATAGGGCCGCATAGGAGAGAAGCTGCTTGACCTCGGGGGAGGAAGAGGCTCCGGCTTCATGGGAACTAACCTCCTTGGTTCCTATGGCTTTGGTTGAAGAAGCCTCTCCGGAAGTTTCAGTGAATAGCCTCTGAGACTCCTTCCAGCCATTGATAAAGACGCTTACCAAAGTCATCCGGTTTTGGGTCAGGGTTCCCGTTTTATCGGAACAGATAACGGAAGCGCTGCCCAGAGTTTCCACTGCAGGAAGACGGCGGATAATGGCATTTTTGGTGACCATCCTCTGAACCCCGATGGAAAGAACGATGGTAACGATAGCAGGCAGACCCTCGGGAATGGCGGAAACGGCCAAAGATACGGCAGTCATAAAAATCTCCAGAGCAGGGATGCCGTTGGCCAGACCTACCACAAAAACGATTCCACAGGCAGCCAGAGCCATAAAGCCCAGGTACTTGCCCAACTGGGCCAGCTTTTTCTGCAAAGGGGTCTGGCTATTTTCTGCCTCTTCCAAAAGATTGGCGATTTTTCCCATTTCCGTATTCATACCGGTGGCGGTGACGACAGCCAGAGCCGTTCCGTATGTAATACTACAGCCGGAAAAAACCATGGTTTGGCGGTCCCCTAAAGGAGCTCCCTCAGAGACTTCGGCAGCAGCGTTTTTTTCTGCCGGAAGAGATTCCCCGGTGAGAGCGGATTCCTCGGATTTTAAGCTGACAGAGCGAATCAGGCGGGCGTCGGCAGGGACAAAGTCACCGGCCTCCAGCCGGATAATGTCACCGGGAACCAACTGGCCTGCGTCCAGTAAATCCTCCTTCCCGCCTCGGATAACCCGGGCGTGGGGGGCGGACAGATTTTTCAGGGCATCCAGAGCTTTTTCCGCCTTATTTTCCTGCAAAACACCCATAATGGCATTTAAGAAAACGATGAGCAGAATGAGAAGGGGCTCAAAAAATTCCCGGGGATTTCCTTCCATAAGAGCAATGGCAAAAGAAACGGCGGCTGCTGCAAGAAGAATGAGAATCATCACATCCTTAAACTGGTCGGCAAACCGCTGCAGAGTGGACTTTTTTTTCTTCTCCCGCAAATAATTTTCTCCATATTGCTGCAGGGCAGCCTCTGCCTGGGCCTGTGTAAGTCCCTTCTTTTCATCCGATGAAAAATGGCGAACGACTTCCTCGGCAGGTTGTTGATAAAAGGTCAATTTATTTTCCTCCTCCATAGATTTGATAGGGAAATTATAGTAGAAAAAGGTCTTTTTGGCATTGGACCAACAGGTTTCGTTGTCCTATTTTTCCCCGATTCAGGAAAAATATTACTTTTTTGGACAATGAAGCCATTTTGTCCCGGGACAAAATGGAATTTTCCTGAGATAATACCCCCTTTGTGCGATTAAGTTAGATTGCAGCAGTCGGCTTTCCTATGGTATAATCTGGATGTTAAGGAGGGAAAAACCTTGGCCGATTCCAATATAACCAAGAGAGCCCTGGCGGCGGCCCTTAAGGGGCTGATGGAGGAAAAGCCTTTTGAAAAAATCAGTATAGGGGATATTTGTGACCGATGTGAGATGAACCGGAAGAGCTTCTATTACCATTTCCGGGACAAATATGATTTGGTGAACTGGATTTATGACATTGAATTTATCGCCATCGTCAGTAAAAAAGAGTATCCGTCTGCCTGGGAGCTTTTGCAGGACCTTTGTACATACTTTTATGAAAACCGTGTTTTTTACCGGAAAGCCCTGCATATGGAGGGGCAGAATTCTTTCCGGGAGCATTTTCGGGACTATCTTCATCCCACTTTGTACACCTATCTGGAGGAGGATATTCGGGAAAAAGACACATTGGAGTTCTATATTACCTTCTTTGCCGATGCCTATATCTGTGCCATCGAGCGTTGGCTGCTGGAAAAAGAGCCCCAGCCGCCCGGTCGGCTGCTGGAGCTGATGAAAAACTGTATGAGGAGCTTTGCTTCGGATTAGCCTTTTTGCTTGGGAAAGGCTGATTTTAATATATCCTTTAGCGAGCAGTTAAACAGATTGGTTTCTTCGCCTGTGACAGAACCGTCCAGGGAAAAAAGCTGTCCCGAAGGCAGAAAGCCTCCGCTGCAGCCTTCCGAAGAAATGATACTGTCAATCTGCTGGTTATCCTTGAAAAGCTCCATAAAGACGGTGGGATAGTCCTGGCCAAGACGCAGCTTTTTCAAGGCGGAATAGAGGCTGTTTTGAATCCCGGGCAAAAGAGGGCCGTCAGGTGTAAAAAAGGTGAAGGCGGGTCGAAGCCTTAAGAGGGGCTTCAGAAAAGTTTCGTCTTCCATTTTCTCCAGATAATCGGCATTATAGGGCAGATACAGGCCGTAAAGATAGCCCTGCCGCCTTAGAACCGGGCAGATTTTTTCACAGGCGGCTTTGGTTTCTTCCTGATAAATGCAGGCAAACATCAGATTGTTTAACTCTCTGCTTTGGGAAAGCAGGTGGGGAGTAATGGAGTCCGGCAGGCAAAAGAGGAGGAAGGCGGAATCCGGGACACGGGAAACGAAACGAAGAACCTCCCGGTTCAGTCTGGGCAGATGAAGCTGCCAGGTATAGATTCCCAGAGCCTGTCCCTGCTCAATTAAACGGTTGTAGGCTTCCTCTTCCTTTAGGAAAATCTCTTCCTCCAGCATAAGGGAAAGGCACCAGGGAATATTGAAACCTTCCTCTTCTTCTATCTGGCGGATGATTCTGGCTCCCTCGGTACAGCCGTTGTAGCCCACGTTCATTCCAAAGGTGACCAGACGTTCGGTATCGACGTTTTTTACCACATCCTCCGCCAGGGCATAGTAGGCGCTGTCCTCCCGGTCCAGCAGCCTTCGGGCGGTTTCAAAAAAATGCTGCTGAAACCGGCCTTTGGCAAAATTCAGGGCCATGTCCACCAGGTTACGTGTACTGCGCAGAGGGTCTTTTTGAATATCCGTAATGGTTTTACGAACCGTTGTTTCCACTAAAATACGGGCAATTTTCTGTTTCATTCTGCTTCTTCCTTCTCTTCAGGTATATTGCTTGCCGGGACACGCCGGGTAGGCTGTGGGTTCCCGCTTCTGATTACCTATTATCCTAATGACAAAAATGGCAGTGGACAAGGGACAAAAAAATGGATTTGTCCCAAAATTTAAAACAATAAAAGGATTGAATTAAATTGTATCCTGTTTTAAAATAGAAGAAAGATAATTGTCGGACAATTCAAAATTTTGAACAAAGGAGGAAAAGGATATGCAGGATATGATTAAAATTATTTCAAGGGTGCATCCCAGCGTTATTCTGAAGGCTATTCCGGGCCATTTTGTTACACCCAACTCCCATGTAAACTATTTTCTGGATATGACGACTCTGAAGACCAGATTGAGTGAGGCATCTGCAGCAGCCAGGGAGTTAAGCGCACAGATAGCCGTAAATACCATTGTGGATACTATCGTCTGTATAGACGGCTGTGAAATTATCGGTGCGTTTTTAGCGGACGAACTGACCAGGGCCGGGATTTATTCCATGAATGCCCATAAGACCATTTATATCATTACTCCGGAATATGTGAACACCGGGCAAATGGTGTTCAGGGAGAATTTCCTGCCTATGATTAGGGGGAAAAATGTTCTCCTTCTTCTGGCTTCTGCCACCACCGGGCAGACCATCGTAAAGGCTACCCATGCCCTGCGTTATTACGGCGCCACCATCAGCGGAATCAGTGCGGTGTTCAGTGCGGCCAACAGCATGATGGGCATTCCCATCCGTTCCCTGTTTACCATTGCCGATTTGCCGGATTACAAAGCCTATGACCCGGAGGGCTGCAGTATGTGTAAAAACAATCAGCCTATTGACGCATTTGCCAATGCCTTTGGCTATTCCAGGATTGAATAAACTACGGATTTCGCATGGGCCTTTCGAAATTTTTCGAAAGGCCCATGTTTTTGTCTTGCCCTTTGGCCAAATTTTCTATACAATAGAAATGTTCGGAGAAAAACGGATGGAAAAGAATGCGATATATTTTTTCGTTTGTCTCTGAACGGTTGCATAAGATAAAGCGGAAAGCAAAATACAGATCCATAAGGAGGACCTGCCTTTGAAAAAACGTAAACGAATAGGAAAAAAATCATTGATTCTGGCACTGAAAATTGGAGTGGGAAGCAGCGTTGCTTTGGCTATTGCCAGTGTGCTGGATTTACAGAATGCCGGTTCTGCCGGTATCATTGCCCTTCTGACGATTGTAAACACCAAGTGGGAAACCCTGCGGCTGTCCTGGGCCAGAATACTAACCTTTGTGATAGCCATTGTCTTGTCGACCTTCCTTTTTCAGCTTCCTCTAAACCCGTGGCTTTTGTACTGCATTTATATTTTTGCCCTGGTAGCCATTAATGAATCCATGGACTGGCGCAGCACTCTGTCCGTGAATGCCGTAATCGGAACCCATTTTCTTTCTTCCAGAGATTTTAGCTTCGAGTTTATCCTGAACGAATTTTTACTGGTTTTAATCGGAATTACAGTAGCCTTTGTGGTGAATCTTATCCGCCACAACCGTAAGCATCAGATGTCCATTATCCAGCATATGCGTATAGTAGAGGAGCGGCTGCAGCAGATTCTGACGGAAATGGCCGGTTATCTGCGTAAGCAGGAAGACGGCTGGGATGTGTGGAAGGATTTGGAGCAGTTGGAGAGCGATATTAAGGACTATATTCTGGATGCCTATGAGTATGAAGGCAATACCTTTCGCTCCCACACGGGCTATTATCTGAGTTATTTCGAGATGCGTCTGGAGCAGTGTATAGAGCTTTACAGTCTGCATACGGAGATGAAACGTATGCGCCAGATGCCGGCACAGGCAGAAGTGATTGCGGATTACATGTTTTATCTGGGAGAGCATGTGAAAGAAGACAACTGCCCTGAAGAACAGATGAAAAAGCTGAAAGAAATGCTGGAAGAGATGCAGGGACATCCTCTGCCAGTTACCTATGATGAGTTTGAAAACAAGGCCATTTTATACCATATTCTGAACCAGCTTGAGGCGGTTATAGAGCATAAGACCAGTTTTATAGAAAGTCTGGATGAGCAGCAGAAAAAGTTCTACTGGAAAAAATAGGTGATTCCATAAAGGGAATCCGGCGTTGGGGAAAACTTCAATTTCTTCGTAACAGTTCAGCCTTCCGGCTGAACTGTTACGAAACGCCTTAAAATTACTCAATTCCTATTGACAAACTAGGATTTGAAGTTTATGATTACAATATCGAATTTGAACAGTTTACTATTTTAAAGGCTGTTATAATTGCCATTTGCCGGGAACCTATATTCTCCCGGTCTTTTTTCCAGCCGGGGACTTACAGCATCCCGGCTTTTTTTCATTCAGATTCGAAGTGAAATTAACGAGTGAACCCATAGGGCCGGGGAAGGCCCGGAGGGACAGCGTACTTGAAAGAGAGGAGAACTATTGATGAAAAAGTACAAAAAAGTGATTGGATTACTGCTGGGTCTGACCCTTTCTGTCAGTCTGGCGGCATGTGGCGGCGCACCTGAGAATGCCGGAAACACTACAGAAGCACCTTCTGCTGAAGCAGGTTCGGCAGAAGCAGGAACCGCAGAAACTGCAACCGGCGAAGGGGCAGAAGAGCCTGTGGCGGTAGCCATTGATAAGGAGGCATTTGATGCGCTGGTTGCTTCCGGTATCGTTGCGGATGACGCAGCTATCCAGGAAAATAGCTGGGCTGCGGCAGTGAAGGAAGCGGGGGTTTTAAGAATCGGCGGCACCCGTACCTCATTCCTGTTCAGCCAGTTGGATGAGAC
>JBNMJJ010000126.1:0-6774 GCA_050873745.1 Lachnospiraceae bacterium
AGGCGTTACCGGCTTTGTAGGCCCGGGAAGTAAACCGGTGCCCTTGAGCGAAGCGGAAATGAAGCCCCTTGGCATTAAGAAGGATGTTGTGTCCATTGATTTTGCGGAAGGCGATGTCATTGTGGTAGTTGCCGGCGCATGGAAGGATACAGTGGGAGCTGTTCAGAAAATCGATCACAGCAGAGGAACGGCTACCATCAATGTAGAGATGTTCGGCAGAGAAACGCCTGTCGAAATCAGTTTTGAGGACGTTCGTAAGATGGGTTAATCTTCTTTTGCGGACTGTTCTGCGCATAGTGCGTAGGATAATATAGGTAGGCGAGTCCCGGCCTTTTGGGGAAGGGAGGCGCTTTTAAGGTCGAAGTTTGGCGGCGGCTGCCGTTTAACGGTGGAAGGGTTACCTAGCCCGGGGACCACAATATATATTTATAGGAGGTGCCATCATGGCAAAAAAAGTAGAAGGATATATCAAGTTACAAATCCCTGCTGGTAAAGCGACACCAGCTCCCCCAGTTGGACCTGCTCTCGGTCAGCACGGTGTGAATATCGTAGAATTTACCAAGCAGTTCAATGCAAGAACAGCAGACAAGGGTGATTTAATCATCCCTGTTGTAATTACCGTTTATGCAGACAGAAGTTTCAGTTTTGTTACCAAAACTCCCCCTGCTGCAGTGTTACTGAAAAAAGCATGCAACATCAAATCCGGTTCAAGCGTACCGAACAAGCAGAAGGTAGCAAGCATTTCCAAGGCTAAGATTCAGGAAATTGCCGAAATGAAAATGCCTGACTTAAATGCAGCAAGCCTTGAAGCTGCAATGAGCATGATTGCGGGTACTGCAAGAAGCATGGGTATCACTGTAGAAGATTAATCGGGAAGGAGCGTAATAAAACGATATGAAACATGGAAAGAAATATAGCGAGACTGCTAAATTAGTAGATCGCCAGGCTCAGTACGAAGCTGTTGATGCCATTGCTTTGGTAAAGAAGACAGCAGTTGCTAAATTTGATGAAACTATTGAAGTACACATCAGAACAGGATGTGACGGACGCCATGCAGAACAGCAGATTCGCGGCGCTGTAGTATTACCTAACGGAACCGGTAAAACCGTTCGCGTTCTGGTATTTGCAAAGGGCGACAAGGTGAATGAGGCTGAAGCGGCAGGAGCGGACCATGTAGGCGGAGAAGAACTGATTCCCAAGATTCAGAACGAGGGATGGTTAGACTTTGACGTAGTAGTGGCTACTCCCGATATGATGGGTGTTGTTGGCCGTCTCGGTAAGGTTTTAGGTCCCAAAGGCTTAATGCCAAATCCCAAGGCTGGTACCGTAACCATGGATGTTACCAAGGCAATCAACGATATTAAAGCCGGTAAGATTGAATACAGACTGGATAAAAACAACATTATCCATTGTCCTATCGGTAAGGCTTCTTTTGCAGAGGAAAAATTGCAGGAGAACTTTAACGCATTGATGGAAGCTATTGTAAAGGCTAAACCCAGTGCATTAAAGGGACAGTATTTAAGAAGCATTACTCTGGCTGCCACTATGGGACCTGGTGTAAAGGTTTCTACTGCTAAGTTCTAATATAGAATAAAGGATTGGATGAATAGAAGCATCAGCAGAGTTGAAAGGCGCTTTTCCGGTGGGAAGGCGCCTTTTTTAGAGGATTCTTTTCAAAAAGCTATTGACAGCAGGGCGGGTTCTGTGTTACCTTAGACAAGGTCACAAAGACCGTGCCGAAGACAGTAGGTTTGAGAATGGGAATCCGGGAAACAGCAGATTGTTTTTTCCTGGAACAAGTTCTTGAGTAAGTGCAGCAGCCGCCTACCGAGGGGATAGAAAGTTTGAGACTTTATGCCTTCCTGTCTTCAGGGAGGTTTTTTTCATATGAATGAGGCCCTGTCCTGATTCGATGTGTAAACTCCTATCGGCAGCAATACTATAAGGAGGTAAACGTTATGGCAAAAGTGGAATTGAAACAGCCTATTGTAGCTGAGATTTCAGAAGCAATCAAAGATGCTCAGTCCGTTGTGTTGGTTGACTATCGTGGATTGACGGTAGAACAGGATACCAATCTTCGTAAAGAGCTTCGTGAAGCCGGAGTTGGCTACAAGGTGTACAAGAACACAATGATGAACTTCGCATTCAAAGGCACAGATTACGAAAGCCTTGCTCCTTTTCTGGAAGGACCAAGCGCAATGGCTTTCTCTGCTACGGATGCAACCGCACCTGCAAGAATTCTGGCAAAGTTTGCTAAGACAGCCGACGCATTAGAAATCAAAGCCGGTGTAGTAGAAGGTGTTGTGTATGATGCAAAGGGAATGCAGAGCATTGCACAGATTCCTTCCAGAGAGGAGCTTCTTTCCAAGCTGTTGGGAAGTATCCAGTCTCCTATTACCAACTTTGCGCGTGTCATGAATCAGTTGGCAGAAAAAGGCGGCGCTGGTGCATGCGAAGCGCCTGTTAAGGAAGAAGCGGCAGCAGAGGCAGCGCCCGCAGAAGAAGCAGAAGCTCCTGCAGCAGAATAATCAGCCTTCACCATCAGGGTAAGAGGCGGATTGAAGCAGGAAAACTGCGGTTTGGATTAAGATTAGAGCAAACAAGAAAAATGGAGGTAAATGAAAATGGCAAAATTATCTACTCAGGAATTAATTGATGCAATCAAAGAGTTAACCGTATTAGAATTAAACGATTTAGTAAAAGCATGCGAAGAAGAGTTCGGTGTATCTGCAGCAGCAGGTGTTGTTGTGGCAGCAGGAGGCGGTGCAGCGGAAGCGGCAGAAGAGAAGACAGACTTCGATGTAGAATTAACCGAAGTTGGTCCTAACAAGGTTAAGGTTATCAAAGTAGTTCGTGAAGCTACCGGCCTTGGCTTAAAAGAAGCTAAAGACCTTGTAGATTCTGCACCTAAGACCTTAAAAGAAGGTGCAACCAAGGAAGAAGCTGAAGACATCAAAGCTAAGTTGGAAGCAGAAGGCGCTAAAGTTACTCTTAAATAAGAGAAACATAGAAGGTTGGCGTGTGAAGAAGTTCTAATGCTCACGCCAGTGGGCATTTCGTAAAGAACTTCTAATCTCACGCCCGGAGAATGCCTAAAATACGGACATTCTCCCCACAGATTTGGGATGCTGCGAAACAGCATCATGGCGGATGGCGTGAGAAGAACGAAAGAGCTGAGGTACCAGGAATATCACTGGCCCCAGCTCTTTTCTGTTTACCTTAAAAAGTCACAGATGCCCGGGGAAAAGCGGCAGCCCTTCCAGAACGGGTACAAAATTATAGCTTGACAAGGGCAAATATATTGGAATATAATGGACAATGCACTATTGTGGTAAGGTGTGCATACTGGCGGTAAGTTTAAGGCAGGTATGTGCAGCAGGCGCACAATAAATTATAGAGAACGGGGTGAATGTCAATGGAAAAGCACAGAATACGACCATCTGTTAACGGTAAAAAGATGCGTATGAGTTATTCACGACAAAAAGAAGTTTTGGAGATGCCCAATTTGATAGAGGTTCAGAAGAATTCTTATCAGTGGTTTCTGGACGAAGGCTTGAAAGAAGTCTTTGACGATATTTCTCCAATTACCGACTACAGCGGCCACCTGAGCCTGGAGTTTGTGGACTTTGAATTGTGTGAAGATGACGTCAAGTATTCGATTGAAAAGTGTAAGGAACGGGATGCAACCTATGCTGCACCACTAAAAGTAAGGGTACGTCTTTACAATAAAGAAAAGGAAGAAATCAGTGAGCATGAGATTTTCATGGGCGACCTTCCTTTGATGACGGCTACCGGTACCTTCGTGATTAACGGCGCTGAGCGTGTAATCGTCAGCCAGTTAGTTCGTTCCCCGGGTATCTATTATGCCATTGGACATGATAAAATTGGTAAAACCCTGTATTCCTCTACCGTTATTCCCAACCGTGGTGCATGGTTAGAATACGAAACCGATTCCAATGACGTTTTTTACGTTCGTGTAGACAGAACCAGAAAAGTTCCCGTTACTGTGCTGATTCGTGCTCTGGGAGTAGGAACCAATGACGAGATTCGTGAGCTTTTTGGTGATGAACCCAAAATTGAAAAGAGCTTTTTGAAAGACGTTTCTACAAATTATCAGGAAGGTCTTTTAGAGTTATATAAAAAGATTCGTCCGGGTGAGCCTTTAAGTGTGGAAAGTGCAGAAAGTCTGATTACCTCCATGTTCTTCGACCCCAGAAGATATGATTTGGCTAAAGTCGGACGTTATAAATTTAATAAGAAGCTGGCGCTCCGCAACCGTATCAGAGGGCAGGTGCTGGCTGAGGATGTGGTAGATACCACAACAGGAGAAATTTTGGCAAAGGCCGGGGAAAAGGTGACGGCCCAGCAGGCAGACGATATTCAGAACGCGGCGGTTCCCTATGTTTATGTACAGACAGAGGAAAAGAATGTTAAAATTTTGTCCAATATGATGGTAGAGATTACCAGCTTCGTGGATTGCGAACCCAAAGAGCTGGGAATCACCGAACTGGTATATTTTCCTGTGCTGGCTCAGATTCTTGAGGAATATGCCCAGAATCCGGAAGAACTGGCGGAGGCCATCAGACGGAATGTTTCCGAGCTTGTTCCCAAGCATATTACGAAGGAAGATATTCTGGCTTCCATTAACTATAATATCCATCTGGAGTACGGCGTTGGCCATGATGATGACATCGACCATCTGGGTAACAGACGTATCCGTGCAGTAGGTGAATTGCTGCAGAACCAGTATCGTATCGGTCTGTCCAGACTGGAAAGAGTGGTTCGTGAAAGAATGACCACCCATGATGCAGAGGACGTATCTCCTCAGGGCTTAATCAATATTAAACCCGTGCAGGCGGCAGTAAAGGAATTTTTTGGTTCCTCCCAGTTGTCCCAGTTTATGGACCAGAACAACCCTCTGGGTGAGCTGACCCATAAGAGACGTTTATCCGCACTGGGTCCCGGCGGTTTGTCCCGGGACAGGGCCGGATTCGAGGTTCGAGACGTACACTATTCTCATTATGGAAGAATGTGTCCTATTGAAACCCCGGAAGGTCCCAACATCGGTCTGATTAACTCCCTTGCATCCTATGCAAGAATTAACGAATACGGCTTTATTGAAGCGCCTTACCGTAAGATTGACAAAACCGACCCGGCTAACCCCCGTGTTACCGATGAGGTTGTTTATATGACTGCTGACGAAGAGGATAACTACCATGTGGCACAGGCGAATGAGCTGTTGGATGAAAACGGCTATTTTGTCCGTAAGTCCGTATCCGGCCGTTACCTGGAGGAAACACAGGAATATCCCAGGGCGATGTTTGATTATATGGACGTATCCCCTAAGATGGTGTTCTCTGTGGCAACAGCCTTAATTCCTTTCCTGGAAAACGACGATGCCAACCGTGCGCTGATGGGTTCCAACATGCAGCGTCAGGCAGTGCCCCTGTTAAGCACAGAGGCTCCGGCGGTAGGTACCGGTATGGAAGTGAAGGCAGCGGTAGACTCCGGTGTCTGTGTGGTTGCCCCTAAAGCAGGTACCATTGACTATGTATCCTCCAATTTGATTAAAATGACGGCGGATGACGGAGAAAAATTACAGTTTAAGCTGACCAAATTTGCCAGAAGCAACCAGTCCAACTGCTATAACCAGAAGCCTATCGTATTCAAAGGCAGCCGGGTGGAGGCAGGACAGGTAATTGCAGACGGTCCCTCCACCTCCGAAGGTGAGCTGGCTTTAGGTAAAAACCCCTTAATCGGTTTTATGACCTGGGAAGGCTACAACTACGAGGATGCGGTTTTATTGAGTGAAAGTCTGGTTCAGGACGATGTATACACATCCGTCCATATTGAAGAATATGAGGCAGAGGCCCGTGACACTAAGCTGGGACCGGAGGAAATTACCCGTGACGTTCCCGGCGTAGGCGATGAAGCCCTGAAGGATTTGGATGAAAGAGGAATTATCCGTATCGGTGCGGAGGTTCGTGCCGGGGATATTCTGGTAGGAAAGGTTACCCCCAAGGGTGAAACCGAACTGACCGCAGAGGAGAGACTGCTCAGGGCAATTTTCGGGGAAAAGGCAAGAGAGGTAAGAGATACCTCCTTAAAGGTGCCTCACGGTGAGTATGGAATCATTGTAGACGCCAAAGTATTTACCAGAGAAAACGGTGACGAGCTGTCTCCCGGCGTAAACCAGGCAGTCTGTATTTACATTGCTCAGAAGAGAAAGATTTCCGTAGGAGATAAGATGGCGGGCCGTCATGGTAACAAAGGTGTGGTTTCCCGTGTGCTTCCCGTGGAGGATATGCCTTATCTGCCCAACGGCCGTCCTTTGGACATCGTACTGAATCCTTTGGGTGTGCCTTCCCGTATGAATATCGGACAGGTATTGGAAATCCACTTATCTCTGGCAGCAAAGGCGCTGGGCTTTAATGTGGCAACGCCGGTATTTGACGGAGCAAACGAAAAGGATATTATGGACACTCTGGATTTGGCTAATGACTATGTTAATACGGAGTGGGAAGAATTTGAAGCGAAATATAAGGATGAGCTGCTGCCGGAAGTAATGCAGTATCTTTACGAAAATAGAGAACACAGGTCACTTTGGAAGGGTGTGCCCATCAGCAGGGACGGTAAGGTGAGACTGCGTGACGGACGTACGGGAGAGTACTTTGACAGTCCGGTAACCATCGGCCATATGCACTATCTGAAGCTGCACCATCTTGTTGATGACAAGATTCATGCCCGTTCTACCGGCCCTTACTCCTTAGTAAC
>JBNMJJ010000127.1:0-6751 GCA_050873745.1 Lachnospiraceae bacterium
ACAATCAAGCCTATATTCTCCCGAATCAGCTTCTGCTTGAAAAAACCGCAATGTGTACACTCCAGTTGATTCCTCCCGGAGGCAATAGAAATCACATATATGTCCGTCATACCGGCGCCGTGACGCAGTTTCCACTGAATCTTTCTTCTATGCCTGATTCCCTCACCCAGATAGAGTTTTTTTCGAAAATACATAAAATTCCTCGTTAATACAAAAGAGGCGACTGCCGCCTCTTTAGTAATATTTTTTGTTACCCCAAAGATTACCTTTTTTCAATTCCAAGTACTCGTTGTAGGCTTTTTCCAAAATCTGCCGCTCGTTGGAAAACTTCAGCAGGTGATATGCCTCATGGTACTTGTAATAGCCGGAATCAACAAAAAATTCTTTGCGTTGTGGTTTACTGTAATAGCTGTCAGCCATCATAAGATACCAATGGACGTCCTTTTCCACCGTATCTTCCGGTACGTTAAAAGTATATTCACTTTTTCCTATATACTTGATAATTGAGGCAGTAGCTCCGGATTCTTCTAAAACCTCCCTGATTGCAGTATCCTTGTACTCTTCTCCCTCTTCTACGGTACCTTTCGGCAAAACCCAGCCTTCATATTTGTTCTTAAAATTCTTATATAAAAGCAGAATCTTACCCCGAAAAATAACCACACCGCCACAGCTGGTTGCTTCTATCATTGCAATACCTCCCTGATTGGTGTGCTGTTTCCGTAACGGAAATAAATCGAAACTGATTACAGTATAGAACAATTTTGAACATTAAGCAAGATTTAGTTTAATATCCGAAGTAGGCATCAAAAAGTCTTTTGGCAATAGGAACGGCATAATCTCCGCCGGAGCCGATACGCTCTACGATGATGGTGACGGCAATCTCCGGGTCTTCTGCCGGGGCAAAGCCGGTAAACCAGGCATGGGAATCCCCCTTTACTTTATTGTACTCGGCAGAGCCTGTTTTTCCGGCGGCAGTATATTCCAGCCCTTTCAGGCGGGTAGCCGTACCTTCTTCCACCACTGCCTTCATCATTTGGGTTAAAAGGGCTGCCTCTTCCTCACTCATCAGGGTTTTGCCCCTTTCCGGCTTAAAGGTCTTTACCACATTTCCCTCAGCAGATACTACCCGATTAATCAAAACAGGCTTCATGGGCGTTCCCCCATTGGCAATAGCATTGGTAATCAGATGCAGATGCAAAGGCGTCATCTGTACGCTGCCCTGCCCGAAGGAAATCTGAATCATGTCTTCATCGGAAACCGTATCGTCCACCGTCAGACTGCTCTTACTGTAGTTAAAATTGACCGGCAGGCTCTCATTAAACCCAAGCCGGCTGATGGTATCATGGTAAACAGCCCTGTCGATACCCAGTCCCATATTGGCAAAGGAGCAGTTACAGGATTTGGCAAAAGAACTGATGAAATCCACACTGTTGTGGACCGTACCATGGTAACAGGTAATCCGGCTGTTTCCCAGGGCAAAATACCCATTGCACTGATAGCGGTAATTCTCATACTGACCCTCATTCTGCCTTAAATAGGCCAGAGAGGTGACGATTTTAAAGGTAGAGCCGGGAGGATAAAGTCCCTGGGTTGCCCGATTGAGAAGAACGGCGCTTTTTTTATCCTCCACATAGCGGTCCCAGTCCTCTGCGATGGCTTCCGGATTAAAGTCCGGCTTGGAGACCATTGCCAGTATTTCCCCGGTCTTCACGTTGCTGACGATAATGGCTCCCTGAGAAACCCCCAGAGCCTTACTGGCAGCCTCCTGTAAATCCGTTCTCAAAGAGGTGTGAACATCATTCCCCGGGTTTTTTATCCCTTCCACCGCATTTTCCGCCTTGGCAGCCAATGAAATATCGGATTGAATCAGATAGGAATTTACTTCTGCTTCAATCCCTGATTTTCCTTTGGTGGAAAAGCCCACTACATGAGAAAAAAGATTTTGATAGGGATAGGAACGGACTTCGCTGCCGTCCTCCTTTAAGATGGTTTCGGCAAGAATCTCTCCATCGGCTGAATAAATGGTTCCTCTGGTGTTTTGGCTGGCCAGAATATACTGACGGGAATTATAGCTGTTATTAATCATGTCCCGTCCGCTGGTCTGCACAAAATAAATATAATAGCCAATCATGGAAAGAAACAGCAGGGAGAAAAAGATGCCTGTAAAATAAAGCTCTCTGTTCTTTTCAGGCTGCTTTGAGCTGTCTTTTTCCTGTCTTTTTTTTCTGTCCTTTCCCCTGTTTTTTTCCTGTAACATAAATCCTACCTTCATTTTGCTTTAATTATTCATTCTTCCTCTGTCTCCTGCCCGATTAGCTGTAAGCCCTGCATAATGGCAAACATGATTATGGTGCTCAAAACGCTGCTTCCTCCATAGCTGACCAGAGGAAGGGTTACACCCGTCAGAGGAATAAATTTCATTCCTCCTCCCACCGTAAGAAACATCTGGAAAATATACATTACACTGAGACAGCAGCCGGTCAGGCGGTAAAATTTATCCTCCAGTCCCATAGCAATTTTCAAAAAGGCCAGAAAACAGACCAGGCACACCAGAATCAGGCAGATGGCAAATACCCCACCCAGTTCCTCGGCGATTGCCGAAAACATAAAGTCAGACTCCACATAGGGAATATCCGTGGGCGTTCCCTGATAAAGCCCCATGCCAAACCAGCTTCCGCTTCCGATGGCAAAAAGAGACTGAGACATCTGATAGCCCTCATTATCGATTGCGGTAAAAGGGTCCAGAAAAGCCTGCACACGAACCCTGACATGGCCAAAAAGCCGATAGGCCACTACAGAAGCCCCTGACCCGGCAAGCAGGCCGCCGATAAAATACAGATAATTTCCGGTAGCCGCCAAAAGGGTGAACAAATATCCCACGAAAAAAATCAGGGAGCTGCCCAAATCCCTGGAAGCCACCAGAATCAGTACATGGATAGCGGCAAAAACAGCGGAAACCGCCACCTGCCAGAAGCGTTTAGCCTGATAAAGGGAGGCTCCTACGAAAAAAGCAAATATAATTTTGACAAATTCTGAGGGCTGAAGAGTAAAACCGGCAATCGTATAGCTGATTTTTGAGCCCCGGGTGACCTGACCCAGGATTAAAACTACCCCAAGGGCAAGTATGCCTCCAAAGCAGTAAAGCCATTCCAGCCGCTTTAAGCCTTCCAGCCTGCGGATAGCATAAGGAATAATCAAAGCCAGAATCAGCCCTGCCACAACGATGAAAAACTGCTTTACGGCTTTGTGATAATCCAGTCTGGTCAGCATAATGAAGCCGACGCTGAGTAAAAGGCACATATTGTTGACCAATAGTCTGTTGGTACCCGGATAAAGCATCTGGTACAGGACGATGGTGGAAAACAGAGCAATCTGCAAAAAGGCATAGAAAAACAGATACTCTATCTGCCCGGTCTGAAGACACATACTCAGGTAGGCCAGAAACTGGATAAAAAACAACTCAATATTCTGCCGGATGAAAACTCCGGATTTCTCGCTGCCCTCCTGCCGTTTCAGTGCAAGGAAAGATTCCAAAGTATAGATGACCATCAGTAAAGCAATGACATATTTGGAAAGCTCAACAATGTAATAGTACATAAACCTTTATAAAGCTCCTTTTTTATAATGCCCAGTAGTGTACTCTTTCAGGAAAGAAAAATCGCAATCCTTCCCCGAAAGGGCCTTCTCGTATTCCCTTACCAGCCTTTCCATTTCCTCAGGGGATTCTGTGGTAAAATCCAGACGAAGATATTTTCCCGGCAGCTTCTTAAGGGAATCCAGGTATCCGTGAAGGGACAGGGGGACAGAGTTATAAATCACATTATAGCAGTAATTGCAGTTTACCTGTACAGGGAAATTTGCCCCATAACGGTCCGTCAGGCTTTCTTTCAGAGAAACCTCCGCTTTCTCGCAATGAAGTCCCGTTTTACGAATGCAGTTGGCGGTGACCATCATGGGGATTCTGCCATAACAGAGGTAGGCAAAACGGGAATCCTTAAGGTTTTCCCATTCCCGCTTATTGCATTCCAGAGGAGCCGAAAAGAGCTCTGCCTTTCCCCTCCAGAAAGCCATGCTTTCCTGATTCCAGATGTACATATGGTGGTCCAAAGCAATTTTTCCCTGATAATGATTGGCCTTTAAACAGCCATAGGATTCCATATTGGAAATCATCATTCCCGTAAGAAAATCCTCCTTCCCCCGGATAAGCTGCTCCATAAGGTGACGGTCTTGATAACGAAGAACCTCTGGCAGCCTGAGCCAGACTTGACCGCCCTGTGCAGCCCTTTTTCTTAAGGCTTCTTCTATCTCTTCCCTGTGCCTGCCCAGCAGTAAATCCGAAGCGGCAAAAAGAGGTATCTCAGGAGAAAAAGTACAGGCCCTCAGGCACTGCTCCCTGGTGGTAAGGGTAAGCTGCAGTTCTTTTGGGGAAGAAGCGTATTGGCCCCTCGTCTGCCTCTCAAGGCCAGGTTCGGGTAAACTTTCTGCCCTTGTCCTCTTGATTTTTTCTGTCAGCTTTTCTTCCAGTAGGGCAAAGGCAGTCCGGCGAAGCTCATTCAGGGCTTTCAGCGGCAGAAAAGCATCCTCTTCCAGTTCTATGTCCAAAGCGGAAAAATAAAAATCGGTATTTCCGGTTTTCTTCAACTGTTTTTCCACATCCTCATGGCTGACTGCTTTTTTTACAGCCTGCTCTACCATCTGTCCCTGTACGGTAATTCGATGATGATGATATTCCAGAACCAGATTCAGGGGTTCTCCCTTTTTTAAGGTTACTCGGCCCTGAACAGGGGCCTTTAGAGCGGTTTCTATATATTCCTTACGAATCTGCTCCACCACAGCATCATCGGTGCCGGAATAGCTGGGTTTATGGAGGGTCACCATTTCCGGCCCGTTGTGACGATAATAGTAACCGTCCTGAATGTCCGACCGGATATAGAGGCTTCTTAGCTTATTCCAGTCCTCCTCTTCCACTTTAAAGCCCTGCCCCCCTTTTGTATAATATTTATCAATATATTTTCGGTAAATGGCGGTCACTCCCGTTGCATATTCAGGCCGCTTCATCCGTCCCTCTATTTTGAAGGAATCGATTCCTGCCTCAATAAGCTGGGGCAAATGCTCAATGGAACACATATCCTTAAGACTTAAGGGATATTCTTCTTTGTGCTTATCCGGTTTTTGGGCCGATAATCTGCCGGCCTTCCCCTTCTTATTCTCCTGGGAAAGATTCACTTCATAAGGCAGTCGGCAGGATTGGGCGCATTTTCCCCGATTGCCGCTTCTGCCTCCCAGCAGGGAACTGAAAAAGCACTGGCCGGAATAGCAATAGCACATGGCGCCGTGAATGAAGGTCTCTACCTCCAATCCTTCCTCCTTTATCCTTTTCATTTCCTTAAGAGAAAGCTCTCTGGCAGGCACTACTCTAGTGGCTCCCAGCTCCTTTAATACCCTTGCCCCATAGGGCCCGGTAATAGCCATCTGGGTGCTGATATGCACATCCAACAGGGGAAAATGCTCCCTGATATAAGAAAACAATCCCATATCCTGCACGATTACCCCGTCCAGTCCTTCCAGATAAAAGGGCTTCAAAAAGGAATAAACCTCCTCCAGCTCCGACTGTTTTACCAGAGTATTCATGGTTAAATATACCTTACGTCCGAATAGGTGGGCATAAGAAATAGCCCGGCAGAGAGTATCCTCATCAAAATTGTCTGCAAAGGCCCTTGCACTGTATTTGGTTCCGCCTAAATATACTGCATCTGCTCCAGCATGTATGGCCCCCAAAAAGGCCTCATAGTTGCCCGCAGGGGCAAGTAATTCCACTTTTTTCATTATTTCCTCATGTATGAAAAAAGCTGTCAACGACAGCTCTTTTGTATTATTTACCTTTATTTTCTTTCAATTCTGTCTCTAAACGAATGACCTTCTTCTCCGAGTCGTTCAGCTCCTTATTGGCATGGCGAAGGTTCTTCTCCGTACTCTCCAGCTTAATCTGGGCTGCCACCAACTGATGCTTAAGGTCATAAAGCTCCTTCTCTCTGGTATCTAAATCTTCCTCCAGAGAGGCAATCTGCTTCTTGGCCTTAAAATAGTCATCGGCAATATTCAACTGTAAGAGAATATTCTGCATATCCACAGGCTGCCGGCGGAAGCTGTCAACCTTATTATATTCAGCCATCTTGTTATTGATATAAGAAGCTACCTTCTGTAAGTATTCTTCACTCTCATAACCGCAAAGGGTTAAAACCTTACCGCCGATAATTACTTCCGCATCTGTTTTTCCTGCCATCTGCCCGACTCCTACGAATAAAAAGTATACAGTAACCGCTGAATTCATCAGCAGCCCGTAAAAAACTGCTTAGTTAATTTCATTATAAAGAAATCGGCATTACATTTCAAGTCCTAAATGCTGATAGGCATACTCTGTTACCACCCGTCCTCTGGGCGTCCGGTTAATAAAGCCATTCTTAATCAGATAAGGCTCATAAACATCCTCTATGGTTCCTGCGTCCTCACCAATGGCCGCCGCCAGGGTGTCCAATCCCACCGGTCCGCCGGAAAACTTCTCTATCATAGTAAACAGGATATTCCGGTCTATGTGGTCCAGACCCATCTTATCCACGTCCAAAAGGTCCAGGGCCACATTGGCTACCTCTTCCGTGATGATTCCATTATACTTTACCTGGGCAAAATCACGAACACGCTTTAAAATACGATTGGCAAGGCGGGGCGTTCCCCGGCTTCTTCTGGCTAGCTC
>JBNMJJ010000128.1:0-6692 GCA_050873745.1 Lachnospiraceae bacterium
TCTGCCATTCGCTTGGTCAGAGTGGTAATCAGGATTTTGTTATGCTTTGCTACCTCTTTGTTTACCTCAGAAATTAAATCATCAATCTGCCCTTCCACCGGGCGTACGTCGATTTCCGGGTCCAAAAGTCCTGTGGGCCGGATAATCTGCTCCACCCTTAAGAGCTCATGTTCGGCCTCGTACTGGTTTGGTGTGGCAGAAACAAAAAGCATCTGGTCGATTTTTTCTTCAAATTCCGTAAAATTCAAAGGCCGGTTATCCAGGGCAGAGGGCAGACGGAAACCATACTCCACCAGGGTGGTCTTTCGGGAACGGTCTCCTGCATACATTCCCCTTACCTGGGGAATCGTGATATGGGATTCATCCACAATAATCAGATAGTCTCCCTGAAAGAAGTCCATGAGACAATAGGGCGTTTCCCCCGGCTGCATGGCGTTCATATGCCTTGAGTAGTTCTCAATACCGGAACAAAAGCCCGTTTCTCTTAACATTTCCACGTCAAAATTGGTTCGTTCCGAAATCCTCTGGGCCTCAATCAGCTTGTCCTCTCCCTTAAAAAACCGAACCTGTTCCTGACATTCTTTTTCAATTTCCACACAGGCTTTATTGATTTTCTCCTGGGGTATTACATAGTGAGAAGCCGGGAAAATCGCAATGTGTTCCAAAGAAGCGTGCATTTTTCCGGTAAGAGGGTCAACCTGGGTAATGCGGTCAATTTCGTCTCCAAAAAATTCCACTCTAATCAGATAGTCTCCACCCTCTGCCGGGTAAATCTCCACCACATCCCCTCTTACCCGAAAGCAGCCTCTGCCCACATCCAGGTCATTGCGGGTATATTGGATATTAATCAGCTCTCTCAGCACCTGGTCCCTGTCCTTCATCTGCCCCGGACGAAGGGAAACAATCATGCCCTGATATTCATCTGGACTACCGATTCCATAGATACAGGATACGCTTGCCACCACAATCACATCTCTTCTTTCTGACAAAGATGCGGTTGCGGAAAGACGCAGCCTGTCAATTTCTTCATTAATGGCTGAGTCCTTGGCTATATAGGTATCCGAGGAGGGTATATAGGCCTCCGGCTGGTAATAATCGTAATAGCTGACGAAATATTCGACGGCATTTTCCGGGAAAAATTCCTTAAATTCTCCGTAAAGCTGTCCTGCCAATGTCTTATTATGGGCAATTACCAGGGTCGGTTTATTTAATTGCTGAATGACGTTGGCCATAGTGAAGGTCTTGCCAGAGCCCGTAACGCCCAGTAAGGTCTGGAATTGGTTGCCCTTCTCGAAACCAGCCACAAGCTCGGCAATGGCCTGGGGCTGGTCGCCGGTGGGCTGATATTCTGATACTAGTTTGAAATGATTCATGAATGGCTCCTCCTATGAATCGATTTTTATTAGACAAATCTACTGCACACAAATAAAAGCAGTTTTGATTATACCATACACCACCAATTTTGTATAGAGCATTTAGAACATTTGTTCTTTTTCCAATTTTACTTTTCCCTGAATCTCCGGCACAGGAGCCGCATCATTCTTCGGAATGCAGATTTGTATTTGATAAAAGCAGCTTTGCCCCAAAGCCAAAGCTGCTTTCTAAAGTTCAACCGCTATTCTATTCCTGCTCAGCCAGGTATTCATCTGCATAGTGGGAGGCAACCGCTCCGTCCGCTATGGCAGTCACTACCTGACGAAGTGCCTTCTGGCGCACGTCTCCTACGGCAAATACACCGGGAATATTGGTTCTTGTGGTTTCATCCGCTGCCACATATCCGGCTTCATCCAGCTCAATCTGCCCCTTGAACAATTCCGTCGCAGGCTGTCTTCCGATGCTGACGAAGACGCCGTCACAGGCTACCGTCTCCTGTTCTCCTGTTTTCACATTTTCCAGAATCACACCCGTAACCTTTCCGTCCTCCAGCAAATCAACCACCTTACTGTTCCAATGAAATTCCACATTTTCCGCCTTCATCAAAGGCTCATGATAGATTTTGGTGGCTCTCAGGGTATCTCTGCGATGAACCAGATGAACCTTCTGACAAATACGGGAAAGCAGCATTGCGTCTGCCGCCGCCGTATTACCGCCGCCGATTACCGCTACCGTCTTATTTCGGTAAAACATACCGTCACAGGCAGCACAATAGCCTACCCCGCGGCCAACCAGCAGCTCTTCTTTGGCAATTCCCATTTTCCGTGGATTAGCTCCGGTAGCAATGATAACCACCTTGCCCTGAATAACTCCCCCGTCGGTAGTAATTTCCTTTACTTTTCCCTCCAGACGCACCGACTGCACCTCCGCCAGTTCAGTCTTTGCACCAAATCTTTCCGCCTGCTGCTGCATCTTCTGAGCCAGGGTAAAACCGTCCACCCCTTCTTCAAATCCGGGGTAGTTATCAATCTGCTCCGTAGTGGCCATCTGGCCTCCCGCAGATAATTTCTCCAAAATCACCGTATCCAGCCCGGCCCTTACGCAATACAGAGCCGCCGTATAGCCTGCGGGGCCGCCGCCGATAATCACCACATCATAAATATGTTCCATCACATCCTCCATTCTGAAATACTCTCCTTTTCCGTCAAAAACAGGCTTTATCCCAAATGCTCATTAAGAAAGCTGTCAATCTTTGCCTTAGAATCAGGAGCAACAATCTGTCCTACAGGCTCTCCATCCTTAAATACCATTAATGTAGGGATAATCTCCACCTGATATTTCTCTGCCAGTTCCGGTTCATCATCAATATTTACTTTTCCTACCAGAAGCCTATCCCCATACTCACTTCCGATTTTTTCATAAGCCGGTTCAATTCTGCGGCAATAGGTACACCAGGGCGCCCAGAAATCCACTACCGCAAGTTCTTTATTGTTTATAATTTTCTCTTCAAATATATTCTTTGACAATGCTTCTGCCATAATTTCCCTCCATTTTCTGTGTCTGTTTTACCTTAAAGCAGCCATATCCTGTTTTTACAAAATTACCTGACGACCTTTAAGGCCTACAATCAGTATAGTCATATCTTTTCCCGTCTTCCGTGACCTTATCACCTTTTTGCAGAAAAATACCTGCCCCTTCAGGCAATCTCATCCTTACTTGATGCTACGCCCTGGGAACAGGTATTATTGCAAAAATTATATTAATGTTAGAAGAGGCTTCTTTATTTTCAAAAGCATACCTATCTTATAAATCTTTCTTCCAAAGGCCATGAAGATTGCAGTATTCATACACAGCCACAGGCTTTTCATCGCCAACGATGAAAGTTACTTCGGGAGCGTCCTGAGCGCTTAAATGTCTAATCTGACTGCCCTTGTCTGTCTCCAAAGAAACCCATGAAATCAGATGCTCTTCCGTCATAGGGTGGGTTACTTCTCCTACTTTAACCGTAATTTCCTTTCCGTTTACCTCAACTACCGGCACATGCTTCTCCTGCGCTGCATCGGTACTGTTGGGAACCAGCTCTTCCATCTTAGCTCCACAGCAAAATACCGGAACGCCTACGTTCTTTACCATTTCAATAATGTTTCCACAATGGCTGCATACAAAAAATTTCATTTCATACTCTCCTTTTTCTCTAAATTACTGACCATTCTATAGGGTAAGTTAATTTTATCTTTTCCATACCAGTTCATTTGCCTTATGACTAAATTTTCTCTATGTTTTTATCATACCGCTATTTGTGTCATATGTCAATAATCAAATTTTCTTATTCCGCTTCCTCCGCTGTGGTTTCTTCTACGGATGTTTCTTCCCCGGGCGTTTCCTGAGCCGGTTCTTCCTGCGCCGGAGCGTCTTGAGCAGCTTCTCCACCGCCGAGATACTTTATCGCCTCTTCCAACTGATTGTCTTTTCCGTCAGCATAATAACCGGCAGCGTCAAATTCCACCTCCACATCCGGGGCAATACCCTTTTCATGAATATCGTTTCCATTGGGAGTGTAGTATTTACTCACCGTCAATTTCACTGCGGAGCCGTCGGAAAGAGAAATAATTCTCTGTACAATGCCTTTTCCGAAGGTAGTGGTTCCCATAATGGTTCCCACGCCGTAGTCCTTAATCGCTCCTGCCAGAATCTCAGAAGCGCTGGCACTATAACCATTGACCAAAACTGTCATGGGAATATCAATCTGTCTGCTGCCATCACAGCTGTACTCTTCCCTCTGGCCATTCTTATCTTCCGTATAAACAATCAATCCTTTAGGCAAAAGCATTCGGGCAATTTCGCATACCGTAGACAGATTTCCTCCAGGATTGCTCCGTAAATCCAGAATCAAACCGGTCATTCCCTTCCCCCGGCATTCTGCCAGAGCTTCTGCAAACTGGTCTGTAGTCACATCATCAAATTCTGTGATGAGAATATAACCGATATTATTCTCCAGCATCTTCCACTCTACCGTGGGGCTTTCGATTCTGCGCCGTTCTACGGGGATATGTAGATAATCCGCTTCCCCTTCCCGAATCAGCGTCAGCGTAACGCTGGTTCCTTCTTCTCCCTTAATTAAGGCTACAATTTCTGTAGTTTCCATGCCCTGGGCTAGAACACCGTCCACTTCGTAAATAATGTCCCCTGCTCTGAGACCCGCCTCCTCTGCGGGAGTATTTTTGATTACTCCGCTGATTGTGCAGAATTCATCGGTGGCCGCCTTGGAAATATAAGCCCCGATTCCATAATAGATACCCTCTGTCTTCTGTTGTATTTCTTCCAGTTCTTCTGCCGAATAATAAACAGAATAGGGGTCGCCTAAAGCATCTACCATTCCTGAATAAATACCATTCTCCAGAGTAGCCAGGTCACTGCCTGAAAGATAGTATTTTTCAATCGTATCTTCAATCACTTCAATTTTAGCAGCAGTATAATCACTTAGTAATTCTGTTTGTTCCTTGCCCTTTGCTATCTGCCTGGCTTCAAATATGCCATAGACCTGCCGTCCAACATAGACAAAGCCCAACAATAATACAGCAAGGAGCAGACCGCTCAGCAGTCCACTCCAATACCCGTTTTTCTCTTTTTCCATCCGTAAGTGCCTCCTGTACGAAAGTACAATCACTTTATTATCACTATATGCCTTTTACTCGGAGAGAATACGTTCTCCTTTCACCAATTCAATCTACGAGCCTTGGAAGTTCTCTTCATCCTAACCCACATGATGCTGCTTCACAGAAGCCCAAATCAGCGGGGAGAATGCCCATTTCTGGGCATTCTCCGGTGTGAAGTTAGAACTTCTTGGCGAAACAGCCTCTGCTGTGAGCCTCTAGAAGTTCTCTTCACACTACCTGCCCAAATAACTGTTAGGATTAACGTATTCTCCATTCAAACGCACACCAAAATGCAGGTGGTTTCCGGTAGACCTTCCGGTAGTTCCTACAGCCGCAATCTTATCTCCCATGGATACCGTCTGGCCTGTCGATACATAAAGAGCCGAAGCGTGCATATAAATAGTGTACAGACCTCCGCCGTGGTTAATCATAACATAATTTCCCATGCTGCCATTGTAATCCGCTGCAACCACCACGCCTCCGTACGCTGCCAAAATAGGCGAACCTCCCGGAGCTGCCATATCAACGCCGTTGTGGAACTTCCGCACTCCCAGAGTAGGATGTATTCTCCAACCATATTCATCGGATATTCTGGTATAGGAGGGGCAGGGCCACTTAAACATACCGCCGTCATAGGTAGGTGCATTGGCATTGTTCAACAGCTTCATTTCCTCTGCTACTGCTTTTTCCAGGGCGGCAATGGTAGCATTCTCGGCTGCAATATCTGCTTCGTACTGACGGATAGCCTCTTCCTTATTATTGATGTCCGTTTCGTAATTGGTAATTTCCCTTTGTTTGGTGGAAATCAGCGTTTCCAGCTTGGACTGCTGTTCCTCCACTGCCACCTTGGCATCCTGTAAAACCGCTTCTTCCTCTTCCAGGTCCTGCTTACATACCTCAATCAACTGCCGGTTCAACTGATACTCTTCCAGCTTCCTGCGGTCATAGGAGGCAATCGCTTCCACATACTCCGCTTTATTTAGTAAATCGGAAAAACTGCTGGCTCCCAGCACCATATCAAAATAGAACTGGTCCCCCTTCTCGTACATAAACTGAATCCGGGTTTTCATCTCTTCATACTGAACGGCTTCTACCTGAATGGCTTCTTCCAGCTCGGCCTTCGTCTTCTCAATCTCATCTTCTTTTTCCCTAATCAGCGTCTTTAAATCCTGAATTTCAATCTCCACGTTGGTAAGCTCTCCATCCAGCTCCATAACGTATGCGCTAAGGCTTTGCTTAGTTTTTTCCAGTTCTGCTACCACCGTCTTCACACTGCTCAAATCCGACTGCAGCTTCTTTCTCTCTTCCTGAGCCTGTTCAATAGCCGCTTTCTTCTGCTTAATACTTTCCTCCAATGCGCTTGTTGCCGAAACAGGAACTGGTTCAGGCAGGGCCATCGCCAACGCCGCACACACCAGAGTCAGGCCAATCCACTTCACATATCTCTTCATCATTCTTATTCTTCACTCTTTCCCTATTTAATTGGTCAATTTGTAACTATAAATTTATACATGCAGATGTTTTCTTACCGTCGAAAAACTGCCAAAAAAGCCAATTCCGATTCCCACTGCCAAAGATATGGGAATCAGGGTTGCAAATACCTGCTCAATCGGCAGAAAGTTCAACAGTGATGACAGAATGGTAAACCGCCCTATAATATAA
>JBNMJJ010000129.1:0-6682 GCA_050873745.1 Lachnospiraceae bacterium
CATCCATGCCTGAATTTAACTGTGCCGTCGTATACCCCCAATTTACACCTATACGGACGCTATTCTCCTCTTCCCAGGTTTCCCAGCTATAACCCAGGTCTGTATCCACCTGCTCCATTTCTCCCCGAATATCCAGCGAAGAGGCCATCATAACATTTAAGTCGGTGCGGAAAGCCTTCATCCCCATAGCCCTTCCCTCTGCCTCTATTTTCTGTGCATACTCTTTGGAAATATTGATATAATGAACGGGACTGATTTCATCATATTCCCAATACCCCACCAGAATGAAGCTGTCCGTCTTCTCAAAGGAAACCTGGTTCTTGTCGCCTACGGTATACGTCAGGTTAATCTCACTGCCCAGTTCAGGCCGAATCCCCAACAGTCTTAAGGTTTCCGTATCCATCATGACTTCGTTTTCTTTCTCCGGCAGGCGTCCTGCGTCAGGCCAGGCATAGCTCCACCTGGTAGAATTTTCATCCATATAGCTGATTTCCGCTGGAACCTTTGCAAAAATTCCTTCGCTGGAAAAGCCGATTACCTTTCGTTCCCCCACCTCTTTTACTTTGGGATGCCCGGCAATAGCGCCGGCCTGTTCCTTTGTCACATCCTTAAATGTGCCATGGGAATATCCCCCAATCTGCCGGAAGGTATAGGTTTGATAGCTGGAGTTTATTGACCATGTCACGGTAAACAAAGAGGTAAACATTAACGCCGTAAGAACAATGGCAATAACGGCAATGCCGTTCCTTCTGCGGGAGGCCCACAGGGTTTTGAAACTCAGCTTCCTGATACATTTTCTGTTTTTTACATTCATTGTCCTACCCTCCTGCTCAATTTTTGACCAAAATCCGTCCATCCTCAATTCGGATGATACGGTTTGCCATCTGGGCAATTTCCTCATTGTGGGTAATCATCACAATCGTCTGGGCAAATTTCTGACTGGTCACCTTCAAAAGGCTCAGTACATCCTGACTGGTACGCGAATCCAGATTTCCTGTAGGTTCATCCGCCAAAATGATAGCAGGAGCCGCAGCCAGGGCCCGGGCAATAGCCACCCGCTGCTGCTGACCGCCGGAAAGCTGGCTGGGCAGCGCATCCAGCCTTTTCTCCAGCCCCAGGGTCTCCACAATCTGCCGGACAAAATCCGGATTGACTTTTCCCCCGTCCAATTCAATGGGCAAAACAATATTTTCATATACATTGAGCACTGGAACAAGGTTGTATGCCTGAAAAACAAAACCAATCTTGCGGCGGCGAAAGATGGTCAGAGCTTCATCCTTCAGGGAAAAAATATCCTTGCCATCCACTTCCACCGTACCGTCGGTGGGCCGGTCCAAACCGCCCAGCATATGTAAAAGAGTGGATTTTCCGCTGCCGCTTGTTCCCACTATAGCTACAAATTCGCCTTTTTCTACGGTGAGATTTACTCCATCCAAAGCACGAACGGCATTTTCACCATTTCCATAAATTTTCTTGAGATTTCTGGCCTGTAAAATTTCCATAAATCGATACCTCCACAAAAAAATCTGTATGTAGAAAGTTTTCTTCCATACATACAGATTATCTCATAAAATTCTTTCCACATTCTTTCCATGCAAAATCAATTCTAACAGTTTTGAAAGAATTGCCCTTAGCTTGGCAGAAAAACAGAAAAAACAGAGCCTTCCCCCACCGTTGACGCTACCTTGATGTATCCCCCTTCCCCAAATATAATTTCCCGCACTAAATAGAGACCAATGCCTACGCCGTCATCATTCCTTATCTGACTGGAGCGGTAAAACCGGGAGAAGATTTTGGGCTGTTCCTCCCTGGAAATGCCCATTCCAGTATCGGCTATATCAATGCGGATGAACATCTCATAACGGATAACCGAAATGGTTATTCCCCCATGTTCAGTATATTTAATTGCATTGTCCACAATATTGCAAAGGGCTTCTCTGGTCCACTTGGAATCAAAACTGGCCATAACCTTTTCTGCGGTATCCTCCAGTTGTAAGAAAAGTCCTTTAGCTTCGGCTTTCAGGGCAAACTGCTCCACTACTTCTTTCAGCACAGGCCCCACCGCCTCCCTGCGGGGAGACAGAGAAATAATTCCATTTTCCAATCTTGACAGCTTCACAAGGGCATCGATGAGAAAGCGGAGTTTTTCAGTCTGTGCATATAGAGCCTCCACACTCTGCCTTGCGGACAGCGAAAGCTCCTCCTCTTTTAGAAGTTCACTGTACAGCAAAAGATTTGCAACTGGCATTTTCGACTGGTGAGAAATATCCGCAATCATGGTTTTGATTTTGTCTTTTTCCACAGCTACATTTCTGGCAGAAACAGCAGAGAATAAAAGGTAGTCAGCAAACCTGGTCTCCAGGGCGGACATCCGGCTTTCATCAAAGCTCTTCTCACTGAAGCTCCCTTCCTTTGCCGCATCCAGCATCCTCTCAATAGAACCCATTATTTTCCTTATATATATTCGATTTCCAATTACCACGGCGGCTGACGCCAGAAGGCAAAACAGCCCAAATATCCATCCCAATTTGTCCATTTGTTCTCCATGATGCCAGTCTGCGGCATCTTTAGTTCAGTACTTCCAATGCCGACTGTACTCTTTTTCCCCCTATTGCTATCTTTATTTCATTCAATCTTGTTCTATTTTATTTAATTTGAAGAAAAGACCTCTAACCGTAAAGAAAAATACGTCATCAGCACTTTTGATTATTGTCAATTGCTCAGCATATCCTTCCAGTTGAACACTGGCAATGAAAAAAGGAGGTTCATAAGCTATGCTTGCCGGATTTCTCACAACAGTGAATAATTCATTATAGGTTTCATAAATAAACTTTCCATCTGAGCGAGACATAAAATCTACTATGTTTTTCTCATCAATTTCCAATCTCTTTCCAAAATACTCCTGAAATACATATTCCCTATTCTTCTTTTGGCTCTCCTGATATTCCGGGTCATCCAAATCTACACCATGGTACTCTGTGGCTTCGCCAAGATATTCAGCCACTTCCCACTTCCCCCGAATCACCTCAAACGCTTCTTCATAACTTAGATTCTTTATTTTCTCTTCTTGCATATCGCTTTCAATCTCAGAGACCTCCAGTAGAGGATAGGAGGCCTCATCAATTCTACTATTTTCAATTATCTTGTTCTCAGTTACGCTTGCATCATCTCTATTCCCCGTTCTCAGATTCCAAAGTACTATTCCCAATACACAGACACAACCTATGAAACACCAAATTTTTATCTGTTTATTCTTCCTCATTTAGGTAGTCCCTTTCTAAATCGTCATCTCTTTTGTAATCTCCATATGCCATCATCTCATATTCATCCATCCTTCTTCTGATTAATCCATTTAATACTTGACCAGATAAATTTTTAGTTTCTTCCATTAAGGTTGCGTTAACTCTTTCATAATCCTTCTCACTTACTGCAACAATGAGGATAGCTAAAGAACTTCTTGGATACACATTATTTGGACGTTTAACTAACCCCTCTCCACGATTATAAGCAAAATCAACTAACATCATTATCTCATCTTCTGAAAAATCATTAATATCAATACTATACTGTTTTTTTTCAGGATTATCTGAGTCAAATTCTTTGGGTTCATTCAACTGACTTATTTTTTCTTCTACTAATTGATATTTATCATCTAAATCTTTAATAGCTAATTCCAATCCTTCTTCCATGCTAAGGCCATTACTAAAATCCTCACCAGGTAATACATCATGCCCTAGAGCTATAGTCTTCCCATTATTATCCAAAACATATCTACCATCCTCTATTTTGTGAGTTTCGTATGCCATTATGATACCATTTATGTATTTTATAGGATATCGACCAATATAAGACATATCTTTTATAGCTGTTTTCTGGAGTTCTATTACTGTTTTCACAAATGTTGCACTATTTAAACCATTTATACTGATATCTTGTGAAATATTCATCATTGACTGCCTTGTAATTTCCAGTAATTTATCATGGGTGCTTTGTCTATTCCCTAATGATATCTTTCCTCCTGTACTTGCCAGCAACGGGCCCTCTTTTGTGGCAATTAATTTTTCTGTTGCTGTTTCCTGCATTTTGTCCTCTGTCACCTCCTCCACTACTGGTACAATAGAGATTACTCCTCCCAAAGCACAAGGACAGAGACTTTCCATCAGCAAGGCCGGTGCCCCGTCAATCATATGATCTTCACTGGTAAATATCCATGGCAAAGGCGTTACCAGTTCGCATTTATTAGACATAAAGTTAGCTCTAATGCCCACTGCTGCTTTGGTGGCATTCTTTGCCAACCACTTTCCTGCTTTGGTGAAAAATCCATCCCCTTCCTCCGCCTTGTACTTCTCATCCGCCTCCTTTTTAGCTTCCTCAAATACCTTCTTAGAATTGCAGTCCCCAAAATGGGTTAAATGAATTCCCTGCTCATGATCATTGGCATTCATTGCCGGCTGTCCCTGGTAAACTATCCCATGCCCTACATCAGTGGAAAGATAGTTTTCCATGGTCCCCTGGTCACATTTCAGCCGCATCCCATACACTACATATTTTTTCCCAACATCCATCTACTCTACCTCTATCCTTTGCAGGCTTGCTTCCATATAAAAAGCCACCCTCTTAAAGTATTTCCTACAATTACTTTTAATGCTTCGTTTCTCACCACATCTGACTTGATGTTACTACCTTATATTGAAAAGTCAATTCACTGCTTTCATCCTCAAAGGAAATATCCACCTTGGCATCTTCAAAGAGCTGGTAGCTCTTCTGCTTCATTAAAATCTCCCCACTTTTAATAATACAACAATCCGACTGATTGGTCAGAATAATACTCCTCCCCTGTCCTGAGCTTATGTATATCCCTTCTGCTCCCGGAAATTCCTCCTTTATTCCACAACTCTCCAGAATTTCGGCAAAAGATATTACTTTCGTAGAGGGTAATCGGAACAAATCATAGGCCAATGGTTCAATATCATGACCGGATGGTGCCTGTGAAATGTAAATCTTTATTTTACCCACATAGCTGGCTTTTCCTGGCGCCGGCCGGTTATCCTGTTCGGGTATGGTCTCCGGTTTTGGCTTCTTTCGGTAAAAAAGAACCACAAGAATACCTAAGCCAGCCAAAGCAAGGACAATGTACAGCACATATGGAGGCTCTTCTCTGGGTAAAAGAGGTGGCTCCTCCAATTCTATCTCTACCGGAGAAAGGGACAGTACATTTACCGGAAGAGAGGAACAGTCGAAGCTGGTCACTATCTGCGAAGCCTCTGTCACTATCATCTTACTGGTTAATCTCCCCTTATCCAGCGCTTTCTCACTCTGCGTCTCCCCTTCCTTCAAAAGAATCTTCTCCTGTTGAAAATATTCCTCTGTCCATAGTTGTATGTGTTCATTTTCTTTTCCATAAAAAGTGTAGCTAATCGTGGCCTCCCGATGATAAACTTCTGTCCCTTCATTAAACGGTTCACTATCCTGATAGCTTATCTCTGCCTGGGCCACTGCCCGGTATTCGGGAATCAGGGTGATTCTTACCTGATTTCCTGCTTCTGCCAAAAATTGAATTTCCATCTGTTCACTTTTAGGCCCTTCCAGCTCAATCAGGGAATACCTCTCCCCATTTCTCTGACTTGCACTCTCTGCTTTAAAATTCGTCTGCAGATTTTTCAGGGCAGAACTTCCCGTCAACAAAACCCTCACCTTATTGGCATGAGAAAAAGGTAAATCAATAGAAACATTCTCTACCTTTCCATTGGTTTCCAGAATAGCTGCTGTAACCTGTTTGATTCCCAGCTGTTTAGTTAAAAGAGAATCTATAGCTGCCTGAATGTCCAGTGCCTTTGGGCTGTACCAGCTTCCTCCCTGAGTATAGGCAGCCGCCTGGAAAATGGAGTTTGCTGTATCCTCCATTTCCTCCCCCAAACCGATAACATGAATATTCATTCCTTCTGCTTTTGCCATCTCCATGGCTGCCTGATAGCTTTCTCTGGAAAATTCAGTTTTTTCCTCATTTGCCAGCAGCACCTCTCCATCCGAAAGCAAAACGATATGTTTCTCTGCTGCCTTACTTTCTGTCAAAATTCCTACTGCCTGTTCCAGCCCGGCACCGGCATTGCTGTAGCCCCTATACTTCACTTCATGGGCTATCTTCATGATTTTCTCTCTCTGGTCATTTTCCACCAAAGGCTGACTGGCCGAAACATCTGTATTATATGCCACAAAGCCTACCTCATAGTTGGTTGGCAAGGTATAAATCAGCTGGGCAATTCCATCCAGGGCATATCCATTAGGATCATTAGTCTGCATGCTTCCGCTGGCATCCAAAAGAAACACCACAGCTTTTGTATTCAGGTCTGCCTCATCTGCTGCATGTACAAAAGCAGGTTGTATTATATATAACATTACACTTAAGCATAAAATATGAAGTTTTATTTTTACTCCTGTTCTCATTAGTATTCCTCCATAAACTTTTAATATTGCCGGATAATATAACCAGTTCCATCCACCCGTGGGCATTGACCCTTTCCACTATCTTTAGTTTTTTATAGTTAGCGCTTCTAAATCAGACTGGACCAAAAGGCTCCCCAAATCCAGCATTTCTTCTTTTGCCATAGCTTTTTACCTCCCCAGTTCATCTTTTGGGGGAAACAGCTTCCCCATCAGCAGGATAAGCCCTACTGCCAGTACA